>DATAMA010000120.1:0-11942 GCA_036260765.1 Desulfobacteria bacterium
AACGCGGGCTAATCAACTCGTTGTCTTCCCGGGGCCGCCTGCTCTCAAGGGGAAATTGGTCCCGGTAAAAATTACGGCTGCTGGGACCTGGACCATTGAAGGTGAACTGGTTGGTTTTCAGGCCTAGGCAATAAATAGACATGAAATTAGGGGGTAGTGGTTTTGTCCCAGGAAATAATCGAACAGGCCAGAGTATTGGCCAACATGATTGGCGATAGCAAGGAATTAGCGAATTTGCGTGACGCCGAACAGAAGCTGGCCAATGATCCAATTGCGGAAAATTTAATCGACGAGTACCAGGCCGGTCAGCAAAAAGCTGCTGTGGCCCAACAGGAAGGCCGGGAACTGAACGAGGCTGAACAAAAAGAGTTTGCTGAAGTTGAACAAAAAGTGCGCAACAACACGACCATTAAGGTTTATTTGGAAACCCAGAATGCCTTTAATGGCTTGTTGGACAGTGTCAATTTCCTGATCATGAAGGCGATCAACGGCGATGCTGATGCCTGCGGTTCCACTGAGGGCTGCGGCGGATGCAGTGGATGCAACGGATAAAGTGCCTAAACTGAACAGCTACTAATTTTTAAAATTGCAACGCACCCTGACGCCAGGGTGCGTTTTTCTTATACTATCGGAAAGCATAAATGAGTTGGATTTATTAGATATGGTATAATAAATTTTGTTAGTTTCGTTTAAAACATCCATATTTTGCTTAACAACATTTGGGGGTTGGTGGTAGCTTGACACCGATGATGCAGCAATACAGAGAGATCAAAAAAAATTATCCGGATACGATTCTGTTTTTCCGGTTGGGAGACTTTTACGAGATGTTCGGCCCTGATGCCGAGCTTGGCGCGAAGGTTCTTGAGATTGCCCTAACCGGACGGGATGCCGGTCCGGAAGGCCGTGTGCCGATGTGCGGCGTACCTTACCATGCGGTGGAAAGCTATCTGGCCAAATTAGTGGATAAAGGTTATAAGGTAGCAATTTGTGAACAGGTGGAAGACCCAAAATTAGCCAAAGGCATTGTGCGCCGGGAAGTAATTCGTGTTGTTTCGCCGGGAACAGTGATGGAAGCCAGCATGTTGGAAGAAAAACGCAACAATTACTTGCTGGCAGTTACGGTTGACCAGGGAGAATATGGCCTGGCCCTGGCGGATATTTCGACAGGCGAGTTTAGAATTACGGAGGCCAAAGGCGAAAACGCACAAATTAAATTGATTGATGAAGTAGCACGCCTGAATCCGGCAGAAATTTTGGCTAGTTCGGACATAAACGCTGATGTTGTCAGTAAGCTTCGAACAATCGTCAGTAATTCGCTAACTTTAGTCCCTGACCAGGAGTTTAATTTCCGCGCCGCGGTTTCAGTGTTGCGTGACCATTTTGGGGTTTTAGACCTACGCGGCTTTGGCTGTCAGGAGATGGTCTTGGCAGTTGGTGCCGCCGGAGGCTTGTTAAGTCGGCTCCTGGAACAAAGCGGCGGCTCGCTTGCGCACATCAACAAGCTTACCCCGTATTCGCTAAGCAAATTTATGTTCCTCGACCACGCCACTCGTCGAAATTTAGAGTTGACCCGGACGTTGAGGGAACAAGATAAAAAGGGCAGCTTACTAGGGGTATTGGATTATACTCAGACGGCGATGGGCGGCAGATTGTTAAAACAGTGGCTCGAACAGCCGCCAATTGAGCTTGCCGAGATACATAAACGACAAATGAAAACCGAAGCGTTATTCGTTGATTATCTGCTGCGTTCTGATTTACGCGATGCGCTGCAGGATGTCTACGACCTGGAACGGATTATCGGCAGGATTGTTTACGGTACCGCCAATGCTAAGGATTTGTTGGCTTTAAAACACTCCCTGCAGCAATTGCCGGTAATAAAGACGTTGCTGGAAAGACAAGCAGTCCAGAACGATGCACTGGCCGACCTAACTGCGCAATTTGACTCGCTCGCTGATATCTGTGCCTTGTTAGAGAAGTCGATTGCGGATGATGCACCATTTACCCTGCGGGAGGGCAATTTGATTAAAACCGGCTTCCGGGATGAAATCGATGAACTACGCTATGTCGCTAAACATGGTAAGGATTGGGTAGCGTCCCTGGAAACGCAGGAAAGGGAGAAGACAGGGATAAAATCCCTAAAGGTCGGGTTCAACAAGGTATTCGGCTACTATCTGGAGGTTACCCGGGCAAACGTGAGCAGTGTTCCGCCTGATTATATTCGCAAGCAGACTCTGGCCAATGCAGAACGTTATATTACTCCGGAACTGAAAGAGTACGAAAATAAAATCCTCGGTGCAGAAGAAAAACTGGTCGCTCTGGAATACCAGGTATTTGGCGAAGTACGCGAACAAGTTGGCAGGGCGGTAAAACGTATTCAACAATCGGCAGGGGTTATTGCTCAACTGGATGTGTTTGCCAGTTTGGCTGAAGCCGCAGCACGGAATGATTATGTTAAGCCGGTAGTGAACGATGCGGCGAAAATATCGATTGTTGACGGCCGCCATCCGGTTGTAGAGAAAATGCTGCGCGATGAACTGTTTGTCCCGAATGATACCGAGCTGGATCAAACGAAAAACCGCCTGGCGATAATCACTGGGCCAAACATGGCGGGAAAGTCGACTTATATGCGCCAGGTTGCCCTGATTGTTCTGATGGCGCAAATTGGCTCTTTTGTCCCGGCGACCAGGGCTGAAATCGGCCTCGTAGACCGAATCTTTACCCGTGTCGGTGCTTCCGATGATTTGGCAACCGGACAAAGCACGTTTATGGTAGAAATGAATGAGGTGTCCAATATTTTAAACAGCGCCACGGCCAAAAGCCTGATAATCCTTGATGAGATCGGCCGGGGTACGGCCACTTATGACGGGTTAAGCATCGCCTGGGCGGTTGCTGAATACATCCACAACCCGCAGCGAATCGGGGCCAAAACCCTGTTTGCAACGCACTATCATGAGCTTACGGAATTGGCGGAAATACTCCCTGGCGTCTGCAATTACCGCGTAGCGGTCAAGGAAAAGGGAGATAACATTGTGTTTCTGCGGAAGATAGTTTTAGGCAGCGCTGACCGCAGTTATGGTATCCAGGTGGCCCGCCTGGCCGGGCTTCCGCTGGAAGTGATCAAACGGGCGAAGGGAATCCTGGCTACATTAGAAAGTCAGGAAACCTCAGGCAAAGCGCGGCGGGAAATCTCCGCGGCCAGCGATGGTGCGCAATTAAGCTTGGCGGTGGTACCGGAAGAAGTGGTGCCGGAAGAAGAAACGGAAGGCGAGCGCATTGTTGCTGCACTCACCGCGCTAAATATTAATCAATTGACGCCATTAGATGCCCTGAACTTGCTGGCAAAATGGCGGAAGGCGCTTTCTGAGTAGTGTTAAACCGGAAAGGGGGAACCAAGGTGTTAATCGGGATAGATGTCGGGGGTACCTTTACCGACGGGGTTGTGGTCAGCAAAGCGGGTCAAGTTCAGGCTGTAGCTAAATACCCGACGAACCACGCCAATCTGCTGGAATCGTTAACAGGTTGTCTCGATAAACTCTTGTGCAGCTTTAATCCGGATCAGGTTGAACGGGTAGCGATCAGCACAACGTTATTGACTAACGCCGTACTGGAAGACCGGCTTGATCAAGTGGGGCTAGTCATTGAGGCTGGACCCGGTTTGTGTCCATCAGATCAAATGTTCGGTGTTAAGCCCTATTTCATCGCCGGCGCGATCGACTTTCGCGGCCGGGAAATTCAGCCGCTGGATCTGACTGAGGCCAGACATGTCGCCCGGCAGTGTCGCGAAGCCGGCTGTGAGGGCGTTGCGGTGGCGACCAAGTTTGCGCAGCGGAACAACAGTCATGAGCTGGCCCTGGAAAAATGTTTACAGAAACATTTCCCGGCAGAGGCGATTGGACTGTCACATCGCCTGTACGGAAAGCTGAACTTCCCCCGGCGGGCAAACACCACCTATCTTACTGTTGCTTCCCGGCGACTTTTTCAAACCTTTCTCCAGGGGGTTGAAAAAGCGGTAAGGGATAGAGGTATTACTGCGCCAATCGTGGTGCTGAAGGCCGATGGCGGTACGACTCCGGTCGCAACGGCTGCATTCCGTCCGGTCGAAACTATTTACTCCGGGCCGGCAGCGAGCGTTTTGGGCGTTTTGGCTCTAAATCCTCCCCAGGCTACTCTAGGCATTATTGATATTGGCGGTACTACTACAGATCTGGGCTTAATTCTGGACGGTAACCCGTTGCTCAGTGCTAAAGGGGCGGAAATTGGCCGGTTTAAAACCGTAGTGCGCAGCTTTTCCGTTAGTTCGGTTGCCGTTGGCGGCGATACTGCGGTCGGAATTAATGCAGGACAGCTATTCCTTAGTTCGAAGCGGGAAGGCCCTGCTTACTGCCTGGGAGGACCAACGCCTACGCCAACCGATGCTCTCCGTTTTTTGGGTTTGTCCGAATTTGGTGATGGCGAGCGAGCGGCTCAGGCGATGCAGCTTCTCGCCCAGGCTACCGGCAGCGTGGCGAAAGCGGTCGCGGAGAAGGTAGTCAGCTTGGTGGTTGAACGGATCTGCCACGCTTTTGCAGGGATCGTTAAAGCCTGGGAGAACGAGCCAGCCTATCGGGTTTGGGAGGTTCTTCACCCGCATCGGGTTAAGCGCTTTACTTTGACGGGAGTTGGCGGAGCGGCGACAGGGTTGATCCCGCTTGTGGCCAAACAATTAAATACTGACTGGCAGATTCCGGAATACAGTAAAGTCGCTAATGCCTTAGGGGCTGCGCTGGCTCAGCCTACTTTTAGCGCAACACTGAGGGCGGATACCACGCAGAAGCAATATACGCTGGCCGAGACAGGACAACAATTAGGGTGGCCTTATGGTAGGGGTACACTCGAACAGGCGAAGGAATTGGCCTGGCAGCGCTTCCGGCAAGTTGCGGAAGAATTCGGGATGAGCCCTGAGTGCGGGGAGGTTACCCGGGAAGAAGTATTTAACGTGGTTAATGGCTGGAGTACCGAGGGCAAAATCATCGAGGTTGCGGTGGAGCGCAAGGCTGGCGTACTGAACCACGTCAAGGAGGGAGAAACAGGTGAATAAGACAGGGGTATTATTCTTTCCCGCCTTTGACTGGTCCTTAGGGGAAACCCACCCGGAGCGGGAGGAGCGGTTGCTGTATACGCGTGATCAACTGTTTGAAGAGGGACTAATGGATTTGCCCCAGTTTGTTGAATATACGCCTGTTCTTGCCGGTAAAAAAGACATTGCCCGGACCCATGCAGTTTTGCCTGGACCGGACGAACATGTTACCGCACCGCATTTGATTGCGGCCGGAGGCGTATTAACGTTGGCCAAAGCGCTAATGGCGGGAGAGATTTCGCGTGGATTTGCGATGGTTAGGCCGCCTGGTCACCATGCCATGCATACCGTATATGGGAATCGCGGTTTTTGCACGATTAACAACGTGGCAATTATGGTTAACTTTTTGCGTCGGACGTACGGAATCAAAAAAATTGCGATTGTCGATACGGATGTGCACCATGGTGATGGGAGCCATGATATCTTTTATCACGACCCGGATGTGCTCTATATCTCAATCCATCAGGATGGCCGTACACTTTACCCGGGCAGCGGATTCCCGGATGAGCGGGGCGGCCCCCAGGCCTTTGATAGGACCTTGAACATTCCCTTGCCGCCCGGCAGCGGGGACGAAGCGCTGCTCTACGTGTTAGAGGAACTGGTGTTACCGGCGATTGCCGACTTTCAGCCGGACCTGGTGCTGAATTCGGCAGGGCAGGATAATCACTTTACCGATCCGCTGGCCAACATGCGGATCACGGCGAAGGGCTATGGCGATTTAACCAGGCTGTTAAACGCGGACTTGGCCGTGCTTGAGGGCGGTTATGCGATTGAAACGGCTTTACCTTATGTGAATTTGGGAATTTTGTTGGCGATGGCCGGTATCGATTATGCCAATGTTGAGCCGAATCCCTGCGTGACCGACACTGTTCCGCTCCGCGCAATTAAACCCTTGGTTGAGGCGATTAAGCAGCGGAAAAAGGTTTCCATACCAAAGCAAGACTGGTATGTGTTTCACAAAGACGTCTTCTACGATACGGACTATATTTGGGAACAGCGGGTCGAGAAAATTCGTGGCTGCCGCCAGTGCGCCGGTCTGCAACTAATTGAGACCGGTGCCGGCGCGAACCGGGGTGCAAAGCTGGAAAACCTCGTGATTAAGCTGCCGTTTGGTGTTTGTCCGAAGTGTCGGGAAATTGCCGAGAAAACCTTTGCCTTACAAAAAAAAGCTCTGTCGTACCGCATGGTATACTGGCAAGATCAGGCGGCTGATGTGTATAGATATTTTGATGGTAAACTGCGGGAGGTTGTGGATGAGCAGCCGGATTAAAATTCTCGACCCATTGACGGCAAATCAAATCGCCGCCGGCGAAGTGGTCGAACGCCCAGCGTCGGTGGTGAAAGAGTTGGTTGAAAACGCTATCGATGCCGGGGCGTCGAAGATCGAAATAGAGTTGACTGCGGGCGGCGCCGACTACATCAGGGTTAGCGACAACGGCTGCGGCATCAGCCGCGATGAAATCGCCATCGCCTTTCAGCGGCACGCTACCAGTAAAATTAGCGAATCGGCTGACCTTGCCGCAATCTGCAGTTTGGGCTTCAGGGGTGAGGCGCTGCCGAGTATTGCCTCGGTCAGCATGATAGAAGTATTGAGCCGGGAAGCAAGTTCCCTGACGGCTACCCGCGTTTTCCTTTCGGGCGGCGATATTGTGAAACTGGAAGAAGCGGGTGGACCGGTTGGTACGACCTTCATTGTTAAAAATCTGTTTTTTAACACACCGGCCAGACGAAAATTCCTGAAAAGTACGGCGACTGAGTTAGGGCAGATCAGCGACCTGTTGGGAAAGGTCGCCATGGCCTATCCAGCGATTGCAATCAAGTTGATCAGCGAGCGGAGAACCCTGCTGCAGACGCCCGGTAACGGAAATTTGCTGGAACCGATCACCCAGGTGTATGGCAAAGAATTGGCGCGGGAGATGCTGCCGATAAATGTTAACGCAGGTGACTATTTGCTTAGCGGCTATCTGGGTAAGCCGCAGCTAACCCGTTCGAGTCGGTCACATCAAAGCTTTTTTGTTAACGGCCGCTATGTTAAAAGTAAACTGTTGTCGAATGCGGTTAGCGAAGGGTATCATACCCTGGTCCTGGTTAACCGTTATCCTGTAGTAGTATTAAACCTGAGCCTTCCACCGCGGGCCGTGGACGTAAACGTGCATCCAACCAAACTGGAGGTGCGGTTTGCCCAGGAATCCTTTGTCCTCAATTTTGTATCTCAGGCTATTGTTGAGACGTTACGGAACAACACCCTGATACCGGGGCTGCATAGGGCTGCACAAGGTAATGGGGAAGAGCAGGAACCGATAAAAGAAGAGCCCACCCCTGAACAACTGCAATTGATGATTAGCAGGCAGCCAATTTGGCAAAAGTCTAAGGAGGAGGTTCTTGTTCAGGCAAGGGAAGACTCAAGTCGGGGTTTACCCGTGGCGGAAAGCCCGCAGGAAGAATTAGGCAGAGATTCTGGTCAAGATTCAATCAAGGATTCAATCAAGGATTCAGCCAAGGATACTGCCAAGGATAAAGCTGGAGATTCCGAGTTGGCTGTTCCGGCCCTGGCGGCTAATTATCAGCCTGATTCCTTGCAGTGGCATGTAGCGGAAGATAAGCAGGGTCAAGAAGATTCGCCGCCGGACGTGCCGGATGAGCCGCGGACATCGGAAACTGAATTACCGGCATCAAAGCTGCCGGATTTGCTGCCTTTGGGACAGATTAACCTTACATATATAATCGCCAGAGGTCCGGACGGCTTGTACATCATTGACCAGCATGCCGCTCACGAACGGATTAATTACGAAAGCCTATGGGAAAAAGCCCGTACACACGGTATACAAACCCAGCTTTTGCTCAATCCGTTAACCTTGGAACTGAGCGGTCAGGAAATGCAAACGTTAGTTGAAAATATTATCTTGTTTACCGATTTGGGCTTTTTGCTTGAGCATTTTGGCGGTAATACCTTTTTATTACGCGGGCATCCGGCTGATTTACAGGAGGCTGACCCGCTCAGTGTTGTCCGCGATTTATTGGATTGGCTTATGGAAGGGGTCAGCAAGTTTGAACCGCGAAAATTACGCGAAGAAATGATTTATCGCGTAGCCTGCAAGGCGTCGGTTAGGGCGAATGAACGTCTTAATCAGGCGGAAATGGAACAGCTGATTTGGCGGTTGGGCCAGACTGAATCCCCGTATACCTGTCCGCATGGCCGTCCGACTGTTATCGCCATTACCGCAGCTGAATTGGCCAAACGGTTCCAACGGGTTTAACTATGGAGCAAACGCTAATTGTCACAACTGTTAAAGATAAACCGGAGCTAAGCGATGCAGGTGTCGAGCTGGCGAAAAAACTCGGTTGTTTATTTGTGCCCCGCAACAAACGGTCATTTCCGCTGCTAGCGGAGGAGTACCGGTGTGATGTCATTGTTACTGTGGGTAAAAGCCGTTTGGCGGCCTGGGTAGGCGGGGAGGAGTTCTTTTTTCACCCCAGCATGGCCTTGCTGCGGATTATGGGGCTAATAAAGGGCGAGACTGACCGCATGGTTGAGGCAATGCAATTAAAGCCGGGGATGAGTGTCCTTGATTGTACGCTCGGCTTCGCCAGTGATGCGGCCGTTGCCAGTTTTGTCAGCGGACCGTCAGGACGGGTAGTCGGCCTGGAGGCTTCGCCGGTGACCGCAACGTTGGTCAGGCACGGTTTAAGCAATTTTAGGGCAAAATTGCATAACGGTCTCGAACCGGCGAAAGCGGAGGCACTCAGGTTATTGCCTCCGACAATGCAGCGGATTACGGTGGTTAATACCGCCTATCTGGAATATTTCGCCCATACGGCAGAAAACAGTTTTGACGTAGTTTACTTTGATCCAATGTTTCGAATTCCCCAGGAGGGATCGGCCTCGATTTCGCCCTTGCGCCGGTTAGCCTGTCCGGACCGGGTCGCAGATACAGCGATCCGAGAAGCCTGCCGGGTGGCGAGACGCCGGGTCATTTTAAAAGAAAGCTATAACAGTGCCGAATTTGCCCGGCTGGGATTTAAGCTGCTGCCGGGAGGCAGGTATAGTCGGGTAGCGTTTGGCACGATTGAATTATAGGAGTTTAGTGCATTGAAACAGGCATTGGCAGTAATTGTTGGCCCGACTGCTGTCGGTAAGTCGGATATTGCGGTACAAGTCGCAAAACAGGTGAATGGAGAAATTATCTCCGGCGATTCTGTTCAGGTTTATCGCGGGTTGGATATTGGCTCGGCCAAAGTGACACCGGCCGAGCAACAGGGCATTCCTCACTACATGTTGGATATTCTCGATCCCGACGAGAACTTCAGCGTGGCCATGTTTCAAGATCAGGTACGCCGGTTGATCAGGGAGATTAATGAGCGTGGGAAACTGCCAATTCTTGTCGGCGGGACCGGGTTATACATTCGCTCAGTCCTTGACCCGTATGAGTTTCCGGCAATGCAGGCAGACAAAGCGATTCGGACGGAACTACAGACAATTGCCCGGGAACACGGCAGCGCCGTTTTACATCAGAGGTTAGCGGCCGTCGACCCGGAAAGCGCACGCAGAATACACATAAACGATTTGAACCGAATTGTCCGGGCCCTAGAGGTTTATAAACTTACCGGCAGACCATTTTCCGTTTACCGTAATTTACCTGAGGCTGCGGCCCCTGCGGATAACCCTTATAACCTGACCTTTATTGGTCTTACCGGACCGCGTCCCGAACTCTATGCCAGAATTGAGCGGCGGGTCGACCTGATGCTGGCTAAGGGCTTAGTTAACGAGGTGAAAGTCCTATTGGCTGCCGGATATCATCCATCAGTTCAAGCCCTGCAGGCAATTGGCTACCGTCACGTAGTGCAATACCTTCGTGGCTTGCTGACGAAACCGGAAATGACCAGGCTGCTTAAACGTGATACCCGCCATTTCGCCAAACGCCAGCTTACCTGGTTTAGACGGGATCGGCGCATTATTTGGTTTGACTCAATTACCCGGCCGCAACGGGAAATTGTACAGGAAGTCGTGGAAAGGATTTGCGCCACTTGTCAAGATGGTGTAAAATAATAAGAAAATGAAAACCTTATATGGGGTTTCGGAGGGTAAAAATATGACCGTAACCAAGAACCAGATTAATTTGCAGGATTCGTTTCTAAATCAAGTCAGGAAAGAAAACATTCCCGTAACCGTTTACCTTGTTAATGGCTTCCAGCTAAAAGGGATGGTCAGGGGTTTTGATAATTTCACCGTTATTATCGAATTTGAAGGTAAGCAGCAGATGGTGTATAAACACGCTATTTCTACGGTAATGCCGTTGAAGGCGATTAACTTTAACGCCGAAGCCAAACCCCAAGCGCCGCAGGCTTAACTTCTGATCGGTAAATCCGTAACAATTTATACGTGCAAATAAAGTGCGTGCTAGTCCACGCATTTTTTGTGTGTTGGGATTCGCTATTATGAGCGGAGCTCATCTGTGAAAGAATATTACTATAGACTAACGAATTGGAGAGATCAACTTAATGCGAGCAGAAAATTTGCGTAATGTAGCAATCATTGCCCATGTCGACCACGGCAAGACAAGCCTTGTCGACGTAATGTTAAGACAAAGTGGCGTATTCCGCGCTAACGAGAAGGTCGTCGAGCGCGTAATGGACTCGAATGACTTGGAACGTGAACGCGGCATCACGATTCTGTCCAAAAATACGGCGATCAACTGGCAGGGTATTAAAATTAACATCGTGGATACCCCAGGGCACGCTGACTTTGGCGGCGAGGTAGAACGTGTTTTAAAAATGGTTGATGGCGTATTGTTGGTCGTCGATGCGTTTGAAGGCCCTATGCCGCAGACAAAATTTGTCTTGCGCAAAGCCCTGGAGCTTAACCTGCGTCCAATTGTCGTAATTAACAAAATTGATCGTCCGGATTCCCGCCCCTATGAGGTAGTTGATGAGGTATTAGACCTGTTCCTTCAGTTAGGAGCTACAGAAGAACAGATCGAGTTTCCCGTTGTCTATGCCTCTGCCCGTCTGGGCGTAGCCGGCCTGGAACCGGATAAATTGGCAGATTCCCTGACCCCTTTATTTGAAACGATCATCAACAACATCCCGGCGCCTGAATCAGACGTGGAAGCCTCTTTACAAATGTTGGTGACCACGCTTGATTATGATGATTACTTGGGCAAGATTGCCTTAGGCAGGGTATTTAGGGGTGAAATCCAGGGAAATTCGCCAGTCAGTGTATTTAAACGTGATTCAAGCCTGCAAAAGGCCAAGATCGGTAAATTATTTACATTTAGCGGCTTAAACCGTGTTGAGGCAACAGAGGCCCAGGCGGGAGAAATTGTGGCAGTCAGCGGAATTCCAGATATTAATATCGGTGAAACTATTGCTTGTCTGGAAAACCCGGAGGCTTTGCCGACAATTGAAATCGACGAGCCGACTTTGACCATGACCTTTATGGTTAACAATAGCCCTTTTGCTGGTTTAGAGGGAGAACATGTTACTTCGCGTAAGTTACGCGATCGTTTGATGAAAGAGCTCGAAACCAACGTCAGCCTGAGAGTGGAAGAAACAGATAGCGCCGAAGCCTTTAAGGTTTCCGGGCGGGGTGAACTCCACCTGTCAATTTTAATTGAAAATATGCGGCGCGAGGGATTTGAACTGCAGGTTTCCAAACCACAGGTTATCCTGAAACTAGTCGATGGGGTAAAATGTGAACCGTTTGAAAGCCTTACCTGCGATGTACCGGAAACGGCGATGGGGGCAGTTATTGAACGCCTTGGCATGCGAAAAGCCGAAATGACCAACATGACGACACTATCGGGCGGCGTCACCCGCCTGGAGTTTT
>DATAMA010000133.1:0-3105 GCA_036260765.1 Desulfobacteria bacterium
ATAAACTTTTTAAGTATCCGACCGGCCCGTAGCGTACTGGCGATATCCAACAATTCAGACGGAACCAGAATCCCACCTATCTCAACCTTATGCAGAGCTATACGGATATCACGCATACCGCCAAGCGGCAGCGCAGGAAACAAACGCAGAATTTCTTTGGCCTCGCTTGTTTCCTGCTGGGCCCGTACAGCTTCTGCCAAGGTTTCGAACGGCTTAAGATTGGCGGCTAAGTCTTTGCCTACCTGAAAAGTACAGCATCCCGCTAACCTGTTGATTATCTTGGGAAATTCCAGTTTATTTATACTCTTTGTCTGTAACGTTTCCAACCCCCCCTTGCGCTAGACGACCCCGCGAAAATAATGACCTTTCGTATACCCATCCGGTCGTAACTTCGCGAGTTTCTCGATGTTTTCCAAATTCGGTGTGTAACCATGACTGTTATTCTGGTATCGGTCAATTTCCTGCCGATAAATTTGCGTTACTTGGGTGACGTAGTCCGG
Source organism: Desulfobacteria bacterium (assembly GCA_036260765.1). Taxonomy (GTDB): domain Bacteria; phylum Bacillota; class Desulfitobacteriia; order Desulfitobacteriales; family JAJXUE01; genus DATAMA01. The sequence continues at coordinate 501 of DATAMA010000133.1, forward strand.
GGAATCCTTTTTCAGCTCTAACCGCAGCGAATTAACCCCCAAGGCAATGATTTTAGCCAAATGTTCCACTAGATTTAATTCTTTAGCGTTAAAGACATACATTCGGCAGTTTTCGTCCGTTTCAAGCGGAAAAATTAAATTAAGACGGTCCTTTAACCCATACCTTCCTTTAACGCAAGGCCGCTGGCACTTTTCCCTGCGGCAACCACCGGCAATGGAACCCACCGCGCAGTATTCCGTGATCATTAATGGCAGCGCTCCGTGAACCACCAGTTCAACCGGATACGCTGCTAACTCCTTAAACCTTTCCAGTTGGGTAAAATTTAGTTCCGGCGACAAGGTAGCAAGTCTAACTCCTTTAGCAGACAAGGCCTGCAAGCTAAGATCATTAAAAACGTTTAACGAATAATCGGCGAAAACATTTAGTTTACTCTCTTGATGTGCAAGTGCAAGGCTGCCAAGGTCGGGAGCCTGCAGTGTATTTACGCCCAACTTCCGAGCCAAATCCAAAACCGTTTCAATTGCTTCGAGGCGATTTTCCGCTACCAAGCGCGGCAATTGCAGGACCGGAAGACAGCCTTTTGCCTTACAGGCTTCTACGGCCCGTTCCAAACCGCTCTGCTTTAAAGTACCCTTTGAGCGAAAAGCATCTCCACCAAAGTAAATAATGTCTGCTCCGGCCCTAAGCGCATTGTTAAACGACTGAAGGTCGCCGACGGTTACCGCTAAATTTATATTTTGCTTAGTGCTAATGAAATTACCTTGCCGGATACCTTTAACGTCATTTGCGAAGTTATCCCATCTATTTTGCAGCTCGTGCCGGCTAACTGTCAACTCAGCCGCCAATTTCCTCTTTAGCACTGCTTCCACCGCTTTGCGGCGTACTTCATTTATTTCACGGACGGGAACAATTAAGCCCTCTGTCAGTTTAACATCAATGCTGCTTAGGTAGAAAGGAGTATTGCCTAGGCGGTCAAGTTGTCGCCTCAGGTATTCCTCAGTTAACGGACGCCTTTCCGCTTTTTCCAGAAGAACATCACTTTCTGCCTCTCCGGTATTTCCTTCATGATCGCTGGCCTTGATCCGTAATGGTTCCCCTAAGCTGCCTTCGACTTTAAAGTCCAACGCTAAGCGGCGGGTAGCCTTCCCCTCCTGATAGCTCAGTTTTGCAAGGGCGACCAGTTTTTCGTCATGTGTCTTAAATATCCTGTCACCTGTTGAAACCATGCCAGGAAGTTCAACCCACACCTGTTGGCCCCGCGAGCCGGATTCAATGTCCCTCTCCTTGTCCCAGATGTGCTTTACGTAAATTCCGTCTCTTCCCTTATTCGTCCAAACCTCAATTCCATCACCGATGTTTAACTCGGTCTCCAGTTTTATTAATGCCCGTCCGGTAGTCCGATTGTATTGCTGTACTCTGCCCAGCATTACCCCGCGGTTATTGGGCCGCTTATAACTCATCAATTCCGGTCCCGGACACCCGAATAGATATCCGGGTGTAAAGTCCCGGTTAAAGATCTGCGCCAACTCCCGGTGTTCTTCCGCCGTACCCGTGCGTTGATCACCCTTCAGCCGATCCAACACTTGCCGGTAGTTACGAATCACCGTTGCTACGTATTCAGGGCGTTTCATTCTACCTTCTACCTTCAGAGAGTCAATCCCCGCTTCGGCCAAATCACCGAGGTAGTCCAGCAGATTCAAGTCCCTTGTACTCAATAAATGCTCCCCACCGTCCGTGGGAGAAACTTTGCGTTTATCTGCCAAACTGATTAGCTGATATGCCATTCGACATGGTTGGGCACAACGCCCGCGGTTGCCGCTCCGTCCGCCAATCATGCTGCTCATCAGGCATTGCCCGGAATAGCAAACGCACAATGCACCGTGGACAAATACCTCCAATTCCGCCTTAACCCGCTTCTGAATCAGCCGCATGTCACTAAGCCCAGTCTCCCGGGCCAGAACAACCCGTTCAAACCCAAACTCCTCCATTAACCGTACACCGGGCGAATTGACAATCGTCGTCTGCGTGCTGGCATGAATCGGTAGTTCGGGCAAAACACGGTTGAGAAGATAGGCTACGCCCAAATCCTGCAGGAGAAGCGCATCAACACCCATGCGATACAGGTGATAGACATAGTCTATCAGTTCAGGAATTTCCGCATTATCGATCAGAATATTGACCGTCACATAAATCTTAACGCCACGTTCGTGAGCGTAATCAACTGCCTCTTTTAATTCCGTACTGGAAAAATTGGCAGCACTGGCCCGGGCATTGAACGCCTGCCCTCCAAGGTAAACCGCATCAGCGCCGTTCTCCACCGCAGCCCGCAGCGCCTCCATTCCGCCCGCCGGCGCCAACAGCTCCGGCAGTTTTAGTTGAGTCCCTTCAACAGACATCTATCACAATCTCCTTACTAATTCAATCTGTATTCTCAAACGCAGCCTTTTCTCGCATGAAGGGTGCCGGCCGTTTCCGGAGGAGCGATTTCCAATCCCTGTGTTCCTTCCCTGCGCGAAGCGCTTCAATTGAAGGAACGCCGGGATTTATGAGCATGAAAGGGACAGCATGTACCTGGTCCAAGATAAGCTAGCATCATGCGTGAAC
>DATAMA010000138.1:0-3811 GCA_036260765.1 Desulfobacteria bacterium
TAAAGCGGTGGATTTGACGCAAGTCACCCGGCTTATCCTGGTGGACACCCGTTCTCCGTCCAGAATCGGCAGTTTACAACAACTGGTGACTGACGGAAAAGTGGAAATTTACAGTTTTGACCATCATCCTGCCGCGCCTGATGACGTTCGCGGCGCCAAAGAGGTTTACGCTCATGTAGGAGCGGTAACCACGTTGATGGTTGAACTGCTCAAAACAGGTGAAATCCCCATTTCTCCGTTTGAAGCAACGCTGTTGGCACTGGGAATTTATGAAGATACGGGAAATCTGCTGTTTGAAGGGACTACCGCCCGGGATGCGGCGGCTGTTAGTTATTTACTGGAAAAAGGCGCAAATCTCAAGCTCGTAGCTGATTTTATCGAACGTCCGCTGACCAAAGAGCAGAAAGACTTGCTTAATCTTTTACTACAAGCGGCCAGGCATTATCTAATTAAAGGGGCCCGGGTCTTGATTACCTCGGCCGTTATTGACCGGTTTATCGGCGGCCTGGCGCTTTTAACGCATAAGGTAGGCGAAATTGAGAACCTTGATTTGATCTTTGCGATTGTCAGGATGGATGACCGAGTTCATATTGTTGCCAGGGGAAGAGGAAAAAGGGTTGCGGTCAATGAAGTGTTGCGTGAATTTGGGGGCGCCGGTCACCCGAAAGCGGCGTCGGCAACAGTCAAGGACGGCGATGTTCAGACGATTATCCATAAGATTCTGGACTTGTTGGCAGAAATGATTGTGCCGGAAATCAGCGCCAGGGAGATCATGACGGCACCGGTGCACAGTGCCCCAAGCAGCGCCAGTATGGAAGCGGCCGGCGAGATGATGCGGCTATATGGGCACACGGGCTTGCCGATCGTCGATGCGGAACAGCTCGTCGGGATTATTTCGCGGCGCGATGTGGACAAAGCAATTAAGCATGGCTTAGGCCATGCGCCGGTAACCGGTTACATGTCCCGCGCGGTGATTACTGTGCAACCGGAGGCAAGCCTGGGCGAGGTAGAGGACTTGATGATTGAACACGATATTGGCCGTTTGCCGGTGGTGAACAATAGCAGATTGGTCGGCATTATTTCTCGGTCTGACGTACTGCGCTCGATCCATGGCCAGGCGATTCCGGTTAACGAGCAAATTCTTAACGGCCGCAGCATGGTCCAAAGCAAGCAAATGTTCAAACTCCTGGAGGAACTGCCGCTGGAGATTCGTGATTTGTTCCAGGTGGTTAAGGTCCTGGCCCAGGAACAAGGGGTTAGGGTTTATGTCGTGGGCGGATTGGTCAGGGATTTACTTCAAGGTGTAAACAATCTCGATATCGACCTGGTAGTTGAGGGTGATGGACCGGCGTTTGCTGCTTGCCTCGCGGAAAAGTTGCGGATTGCGCCGCAGGTTTATCCCCAGTTTGCCACTGCCTCTTTGCGGTCAGCGGAGGGGCTCCGCATTGATGTGGTTACGGCAAGAACCGAATCTTATGATGCCCCGGCCGCTTTGCCCCAGGTGGCACCGGCCAGCCTGAAACAGGATTTGCACCGCCGGGATTTCACCCTAAACACGATGGCAGTTGCCCTGGCAGGGGACGATTTTGGCGTATTTTATGACTATTATGGCGGATATCGGGATCTTTTGCAGCGACAGATACGCGTCCTGCACAACTTGAGCTTTGTAGACGACCCGACGCGAATTTTACGGGCGGTTAGATTTGAGCAGCGTTTGGGATTTAAAATTGAGCCGCAAACCTGGCAGTTGCTAAAAGGTGCAGTTGCAGCAAAACACTTAAATCTACTGAGCCGGGACCGCCTAAAATGTGAGCTTAGCTTAACGCTTCAGGAGAAGTCCGCAGCGCGTGTTATTCAACGACTGGCGGAGCTGGGAGCCTGGGAGCAGATTTTACCGGGAGTTGCCGTCGATGATCTCGTACCCCGGTTTGAGCAGGCCGTTGCCGGAATCGAGTTTCTTGCCCAGTTAGGCTGTCACTTGCCAATCGAGGTGTGGGAAGTGCGGCTGGCCATGTTGTTTGCTAATCTCCACGCTGACGAGGCAGAAGGGCGATTACGGCAACTGAACTTTGAACGTCGATTGATCCGAGCGGTCAGACAGTTTTTAGAGATCAGGCAAACCTGGACAGGAATTACCGCCGGTAAGGGCGAATTGAACAGAAGCATAATTCATCGCTCCGTGGGCAACGCGCCGCTTCAGGTCATCGCTGCATTGTTGGCTACGACTGAATTTGGCGGGCCGCTAAGAGAGTATCTACAGGCCAAGGCTCAGACCACAGTGTTTATTACCGGAAAAGATTTGCAATCGATGGGTATACCTAGCGGACCGGTTTATCGTCGAATCCTATCCGCCCTGTGGGATGCGCGGCTGCTGCGTAAAGTACGAAACAGAGAAGAGGAACTGGCTTTGATTCAAACGCTTTTGAAGGAGGAAATTGATGTTTACTGATAGCCTCTCCCAGATAATTGCCCGGATTCCAGCCTTATTGATTGCTTTTGCCTTTCACGAATGGGCTCATGCTATGGTTGCTGACCGGTTCGGCGACCCAACGCCGCGCAGTCAAGGAAGACTAAGTTTAAACCCCCTGGTGCATCTCGATCCGATCGGTGCATTGTTTGCGGTTATTGCCGGGATCGGTTGGGCAAAGCCGGTGCAAACAATGCCGCACTATTACCGGGGCAACAAGCGTCGGGCGGATATGCTCGTTTCCCTTGCCGGACCGGCAATGAATATGTTAATTGGCTTAATCGTTGTAATCGGTATCGAGTTTACCTGGCATTTTGCCGGACAGGACGCGTTTTTTAACCAGCTGATGCAAGTACTGGATGAAATAGCCGCCCTGAATATTGTCATCGGCCTGTTCAATCTGATTCCAATTCCGGGTTTCGACGGGTTTCATATTCTGATGGACTTGCTTCCGGAAGAAGCGGCTGCCGGGATGTATCGCTATGAGCATTACGGCATGTTGATTTTGCTCCTGCTTTTAGTTACGGGGGCAATTAATTATGTTTTAATGCCGGCGTACAACTGGGTATTTGATCTGTATCAGACTATTGCTACTGCGCTATTAAGCCTGTTTGGAGCAGGATAATGGGTTATCAGGTTAAACTAGAGGCTTTTGAGGGCCCCTTCGATTTGCTGTTTCATCTAATTGAACAAGAAAAAGTTGATATCTACGACATCCCGATCGCCAAGATCACAGAACAGTATCTCGCCTATATCGCAACGCTCCAGGCGCTGGATTTAGAAGTGGCGAGCGAATTTTTAGTGATGGCGGCAACACTGGTGCAGATTAAATCGCGTATGCTCTTGCCCAAACCGCCGAAGCTAGAGGAATCGCAGGAACCGGAAGTTGATCCGCGTGACGAATTGGTCGCCAGATTAATGGAATATAAACGTTTCAAGACAATTGCGGCCATGCTGCGGGAACGCGAAAATTCACAAGAGCTTACGTTTACCAGGCCGGTAGACGTAGAGGCGTATATTACGATGTTTGCGGAAACTAACCCGCTTAAAGGCATCAGCCTGACAGAGTTGCTTAATGCGCTGCAAGAAGTTTTGATTAAAGCAACGCAGGAAGAGGAATTTGATGAGATTCCGCGCGAAGAAGTAACCGTACGTGAAAAAATGCGGCAAATCAGCCGGCAGTTGATCCTAGCTAAGGGCGGAATCTCATTTCACGATCTGTTCCGCAGCGGCCCGTGCACCAAGGTCATGGTAGTTACCACATTTCTGGCGCTGCTGGAACTAATTCGCTTAGGCAAAGTGATTATCTATCAGACGGAAAATTTTGCCGATTTAATTGTGTCT
>DATAMA010000147.1:0-5210 GCA_036260765.1 Desulfobacteria bacterium
GTCATGGATCAATTCCTCCCGCAAGGCCGTTTCCAGTCTATCAAGCTCCGCCGTGACCCGAGCATTATAAATTCCCGCATTATGTTCGAGGCAAACGTCCCCCTGTACTAAAGTTTGATCGCATACCAACGTCCAGGGAAGTTCTGCTTGATCAATCAGTTCAGACACACGCTGGGCATCCTCCGGCGATAAATGTAAACACATGTCGTCGCTCTTCTTTGGCCATAGTGCCAGCTCATTGACCAGTGCAAGGATACGCTGCGGCTCTACGGCAAGAGCCGAACGCACCAAGCGTTCGGCAATCTGGATCGCTAAATGCAGCAGTTGTTCGTCCGCCTTGGCGAATTCATTGGCGAGAACCTTCTCAGCCAGATTATTAACTTCTTTAGCCTCGGTTAGAATCTTGGCCGCCTGCGCCTGCGCTTGCGGCAGGATTTCTGCGCGTACAGACGCAATAGTTTCCCGCTTTAAGCTTTCAACTTGGTTCTTGGCTGTACGGATTAGCTCATCCGCCTCAACTTTAGCCGCAGCAACAATCTCCTTGGCCTCAGCCTCAGCCAGATCAGTTGGATCGGGTGAAACTGCCGCAGCAGTCTCTATCGTGTTTAGATCTGTTACCGGCGAGCAATCCGCCACGAACTGTTCATAACCAAAATCTACTATTACCGGGTGGTTAATCTCCACGGTGCACCCTTTGACCACACGCCCCTTAATAGACAAGATCATCACTTCCGCTTCTCGGTACTACCAAACTTCCACATTCCTCAAGCTTACGGATAATCTTAATAATTCCTTGCTGGGCGCGCTCGACATCGCGTACACGAACCGGGCCCATGTACTCCATATCTTCACGGAGCATAGCTGCCGCACGAGTGGACATATTCGCTTGAATTTTCTTCGCGACGTCTGGGTTAGCCCCTTTCAGTGCTAAACCGAGCTCTTTCGCATCCACTTCACGCAGCACAAGTTGGATGCTGCGATCATCTAGCAAGACGATATCGTCAAACACGAATAATTTTAGTCTGATTTGCTCAGCCAACTCCGGATCTTCCTGTTCCAAATTCTCCATGACCGTTTTAAACGTTCCCGGATCAGCATTGTTAAGCAAGTTGACGATGCTGCTAATTCCACCATAATTGGCATAATCAGCCGGTGCCAGTCCGGAGATCTTTTGTTCCAGGATATTCTCGACTTCCTTCAGGACTTCCGGGCTTGTCCGTCCCATAAGGGCAATCCGCCGTGCCACATCAGCCTGCAAGTTCTGGGGTAATCCCGAGAGAAGAGTTGCTCCTTTTTCCGCCGGAAGATGAGAGATTATTAGTGCAATCGTCTGCGGATGCTCACCCTGAATAAATGAAAGCAATTGCTTCGGGTCTGTCCTGCGCACCAAATCAAAGGGACGCATTTTTAGCGCGGACGACAGTTTGCCGATGATCTCAAACGCCCGTTGTTCGCCGAGGGCTCTTTCTAACACCTCACGGGCATAATCAAGTCCACCCTGCGCAGCATAATCGCTTGCCAGATACATATGGTAAAACTCGTCCATGACCTCATCGCGTTCGTCAGTAGAAACCTTACGTAGGTGAGCCATTTCGACAGTAAGTCGTTCTATTTCTGCCTCACTGAGATGCTGAATCACCTGAGCGGAGTTTTCCGGACCTAAGGCAATCATCAGCACTGCCGCTTTCTGTTGTCCGCTTAGGTTTTTTCCCATCCTAATTCTCCTCCGCTATCCAAGCCTTAACCAGTTTTGCGACCTCCTCAGGATTATTTCTTGAGAAAGTTTCAACTGCATCTTTTACCCGCTGCATGTCAATGCCATCCTGGTTCTTCCTTGGTACAGGATTTACCGGGACACTCTCTTCCTGAACGGGCACTTGACTAGCCATTTCTTCCATTGTTTGAAGTGCATCATCAAACTCAGCGTTGCGCTTAGCTACCCGTCTGCGCCAAATAATAACCAAGACCATGATTACAAGTAGAACCGCAGCCCCGATTTTTACAGCGTTCAAAACGGCCTGTTTCTGCTCAGCTGCGGCTAATGCAGCCTTTTCCGCATTAATGCTCGATTTGTCAAACGGAATGGCAGCAACTTGAACTTGATCGCCCCTCGATGAATCAAAACCAACCGCAGATTGTACTGCGCCTTGAATACTTGCCAATTGGTTCTGGGTTACCTGATCCGAATCAGCTAGCACAGAAACAGTCAGCCGCTTAATCGTTCCAGGACTCACTACCCGTTCTTCCTGTGTCGTATCGACTTGGTAGTTTTTGGTGCTCTGAATGTTGTTTGACGATACCGCGCCATTCACCGAGTTTAGGGTAGTTGTTGATTGCGGGTAACTGTAAATATTTTGACCCGGCTGATTCACGTTGGCTGTGTTTGCGGTAGTATCCTGTTCACTTACCACTGCTCCCGGACCATTTTTTTGTTGGGTTATCTTTATCTGGTCAAAATCCAGCGTGACATTAGCCCTAACTTCCGTTTTCCCTGGGCCAAGCACCTGATCCAACATCGATTGGACAGACTGCCGCAGACTGGTCTCGACTGTTTGCTGCATTTGCATTTGGGTACCTGAAAGGTGTCCTTCGCTATTCGAACTGCTTATTACGTCAGATAAAACATTGCCACTTGTATCGACAATAGTCACCTTATCCGGCGTTAATCCTTCAACAGAAGATGCTAAAACATTAGCCACTGCCCTAACTTGGTCGTCAGAAAGTGTGGTCCCGGGTGTAAGTTTAAGGGTTACTGACGCCGTCGTCGGCTTCTGTTGGTCGGCAAATAAGGAGGTATCGGGCATCGTAATACTTACCCGGGCATCATCGACTCCATTCATCGTTTTTAACGTAGTTTCCATTTCATCTTGCAGGGCAAGAATATTCCGTAATTTACGGTCGGCGTCAGTTTCACCCAATTGAACCTGATTTAGATAATCAAAGCTGAATTTACTGCCCTTTGGCAACCCCGCTGAGGCGAGGTCTAGGCGCGTCTCTGCAGCTTGCTGCTTGGGGACCTCGATTGTCGAGCCATTATCCGCCAACTGATAATTCACTTTCAAGTCCTGCAATTTCTTCACAATTGCACCTGCGTCTGAGTCCGAGAGTTTAGTGAATATCGGCACATAATCCGGCCGATTCGCCCACGAAATCAGATAAACAAGAGCAGCGGCGACCACCAACGGTGCAGCGACAAGGACGAATTTCTGCGGAGTCGACAGTTTATGCCATAGATTTTGGAAATAGTCGCGTAAACCCGTCCACGAAAACGGCACCTTAAATCACATCCTAGCGCGGGAAAATAATTTACATCTGCATTCTCATTACCTGATTGTAGGCATCAAGCACTTTATTGCGTACTTCTACTGCGAGGGAGAAGCCTAAATTGGCCTTTTCCAAGGCTATCATCACGCTGTCAATATTTTGAATCTGTCCGGTCGCCAATTGTTGGCTGCTGGAATCTGCAGTTTTCTGCAATCCGTCCAGTCGGTTCATCGCGTTGTCCAAGAACTGGTTGAACCCGGAATCCGCTGATTGGGTGGCACTGGCAGACTGAGAACCCTGATTTTGGCCCGCTCCCACCGCGGTATTTGGCATAACCTGAGGAAGGAGGGGAATCGGACTAATCGCGTTTATTGCCATTTAGATCATCCCTTTCCAATCTCCAACGCTTTCGTAGCCATTGACTTTGTGGCGTTCATCATGGTGACATTTGCTTCATAGGCCCTGGACGCCGCCAGCATGTCCGTCATCTCGCTAACGATATTCACGTTAGATTGTCTAATATAACCGACAGGAACTCCGGTTGCCGCATTTTTCGAGGCAAACGGTGAAGTCGGGTCATACTCAAGTGTACCGGCTGTTTGATCGTTGATAACTGCCCCGACCTGGACGCCGGTACCTGAATTTGCGTTAATCGACTGGTTCATTACATTAGAAAATCCGGCATCTGATCCTCGCGCCAGCAAAACCGGTACCTGACGTTGATAATTAGGTGTATTAATGTTGGCGATATTATTTGAAATTAGGTCCAGACGCAACCGTTGCGCCATTAATCCAGAAGCGCTGTTTTCAATTGCACTGAAAAACCCCATTTGTAACTACCTCCTTTGAACACATTCAACCAAAGTTGCCGCAATTTTCCCCAGCGGAACAATGCGATCGGCCAAACCGGCTTCTACTACCGCCCGCGGCATCCCATAAACAACGCAAGATTCTTCCGATTCGGCGATCGTAAATCCGCCGATCGATCTGACCTCTCTAACCCCCCGAACGCCATCGCTCCCCATTCCCGTCATGATCACCCCAAGCGTTCCCTTAACCCCCTGCTTGACCAGAGAAAGAAGCATAACATCTACTGAAGGGTGATATAGCGTCGGAATTGGCGATTCGCCGCCTACTCGCAGGATTAATTTGTTCAGGCTTCGTTCAACTTGCGTCTGCACCGCGGCAGGGGCAATATATACTGTACCGGCAGACAACACATCGCCATCTTTTGCTTCACACACAGTAAGTTTGCATAGGTTGTCAAGTCTTTGCGCCAACATCCTGGTAAAGCCGGCAGGCATGTGCTGAACGACAATCACCGGTACTGGAAACTCGGCGGGCAGCTCAGGTAGAAACGATTGCAGAGCCCCTGGCCCTCCGGTGGAAATGCCAATTGCCACTATTTCCACCGGCTCTTTCGGTAAAGTCAGTAGCGGCGTTTTCCCCGGCAGCGCTGCATCTGAGTCTGTATGTACATCCAATAAAGTAAAGGGTTCTGGCTGTGCCTCAACTTGATCGGCAAACGTTCTGCTGCCAGAATGACCTTCGCCAGAGTGACCTTTTTGGGTCAACCTGGACAAATTGCCGACTGCAGCTGCCTTAATTCGCTCAATTAGGTCGGGAACAAACCGACAGCTTGCATTATCGAGTCGGGAATCAGGCTTGGCAATCGCATCAAAAGCACCAAGGTCAAAGGCCTTTAACGTTGCCGCTGCTCCTTGCGATGTTACCGAACTGAGCATGATCACCGGAGTAGGTTGCCAGCGCATGATTTCACCCAAAGCGGCCAACCCATCCATCACCGGCATTTGGACATCCATGGTCACAACTTGAGGACGCAAAGCCATTGGTCTAAGGTCTGGGAAGACTATGATTGCAAGGTTGCCGAGTCGCTCGTCGTAGATGTAGTAATCATTATCTCTTCGCTTGCCTAGGTGGAGGAT
>DATAMA010000224.1:0-3111 GCA_036260765.1 Desulfobacteria bacterium
ATGCATTGTGGGGCGGTCCATTACAGGTGCGTCTCAAAGGCTACTACCTAGCGTTGCGGCGCGCCGAATGTGCCAAGATCATTGTAAATGCTACAAGTCGATTGGAGGCAGGTAGGTGAAAACAGTGAAGATAGCACTCGTTGGCAATCCGAATGTCGGAAAAAGTACTGTCTTCAATACACTCACGGGTTCTAACCAGCAGGTGGGAAACTGGGCAGGTAAAACCATCGAACGAAAAGCGGGTAAATTTATCCGCCAGGGAATCCTAGTTGACTTGGTGGATCTTCCGGGGACGTACAGTTTGACGGCTTATTCGCAAGAGGAAATCATTACCCGTGAATTCATTTTACGTGAAAAACCAGATGTGGTCATGGCCATCGTGGATGCGTCAAATATTGAACGAAACCTGTACTTAATTTTACAAATCCTCGAACTTACACCGCGCGTTGTAATTGGCTTAAATATGATGGATTTGGCCACTTCTATCGGGATTAAGCTAAACGTTGCACGATTGTCGTCTCTCCTCAATGTACCGGTTGTTGAGATTATTGCGACCAAAAGAAAAGGGATTGAGGAGCTAGCAACAGAGGCGATACGAATTGGACAACTTGAGGCTGACCCTGGGTCAGTGGTAGTTCCGTATCCGAACGTTGTCGAGAAAAGGATCGGAGCAATGGAGGACCTATTGTCCGACACCGTCTGGGCAGACGCCTATCCATTGCGCTGGCTCGCAATGAAGCGCCTGGAACAAGATGCTGAAATCGGCCAACAGTGGAAAGTGGTAACACCTGTTCGGAGAACTCAAGGGGACGATTGTTGTGATTGCGGCGATGCCGTAACCTATGAAATGCAAAGTTCTAGCGAACTTCCCGGTGAAGCTCTGCTTGAGACATTTGCCGCCGAGGGTTGGGGCAAAGAGCAGTTTGAGATGACAATTGCGGACGCCAAATACCAATACATTTCAAAGCTGGTACCGCAATTTATGACCCAAACAGATCTAGGAAAACCAACTTGGACAGAACGCCTTGACCGCTGGGCGTTGTCCTCGGTTTGGGGTTATCCGATTTTGTTTGGAGTCTTGGCAGCGGTATTTTGGTTATCTTTTATTGCAAGTGCTCCTGTAGGAGATGCCGTTTCTCTAGCTATGACTTGGTTAGGGGCGATCGTGGTAAGAATTCTGCAGGCAATCAGTGCGCCGGTTGGCTTGCAAAGTTTGTTTCGGGATGGAATATTTGCCGGGGTCGGCGCGGTGTTAGCCTTTGTACCGCAAATGGGGATTTTCTTCATTTTATTTTCCTTTCTCCAGGACAGTGGTTATTTGGCGCGGGCAGCTTTTCTTGGGGATAGGCTAATGCAGCTTATGCATCTGCATGGTAAATCCTTTTTTTCACTAATCTCCAGTTACGGCTGCAACGTACCAGGCATCATGGCCACCCGTACGCTTGAAGATCCCAAAGATCGTTTGATTACGATGCTTCTCAATCCACTCATTCCATGTGTTCCGCGGCTAGGCGTCATCAGCGCGGTGGTTGCAGCTTTTTTCCCAGGAAGCAGAGGAGCTATCGCTATGTTAAGCCTTTTGCTTTTAAGCCTGATTCTTGTAGCGTTTTCTTCACTGTTTTTACGGAAGATAGCCAAACACACAGAACGCTCAGCCTTTGTCATGGAACTTCCGCTTTATCATTTGCCGACGGCGCGTAATGTCTTATGGCCGGCGTGGCTAAAAACCTTTTCCTTTTTAAAAAGAGCTTGGACCTTTATTTTAGGAGCTTCAATCGTAGTATGGGTCTTAAGTTCATATCCTCAAGGGGTACCGCTGGCTGAAACCTGGGCCGGTAAAATGGGAGGTTTGCTCTCGTTTATCGGACATCCGTTAGGGTTTGATTGGCGGATTATGGTCGCGATTGTGTTCGGTTTTACGGCCAAAGAAACAACCTTGTCGACGCTGGGAATTTTGTACGGGGTCGCTGCTAATCAATCTCAATCAATCGCCCAGGCGATGACGGGATCGATGACGACGCTTGCCGCCTATACGTTCCTTGCGGTATATATGCTGTATATTCCTTGCTTAGCAACGGTGGTTACGATTAATAAAGAGTCGGGGAGCTTAAAATGGACGATTGTTGGGGTAATATATAACCTACTGTTGAGTTTTGTTGTCGGGTGGACTATTTACCATGGTGGCCGGTTATTGGGCTTGCACTAATGTATTCATAATTTATGGGGTGGTTTGAGATGTTAAGTAATGTCTTATCGGTGTTAGCTCGCAGCAACCCATTGACGCTAACCCAATTAGCCCAGGAGACTGGCTATTCAATTCGTGAGGTTAAAGGGGCTTTACACCAGATTGAAAGCATGGGGTATATCAAGCGGGAATTACTTGGCAAGGCCTGTGGATCCGGTGGTAGTTCAGACTGTAATCGCAGTAACTGCCAAGGGTGTGTGATTAATTCATCCCCGCCACTTGTATCATGGACGTTGACTGAACGGGGCAAAGAATTTAATCGGCTAAGCAAATAGATTAACGGGATAGAAGCAGTTAATGTATAAAAATAGGGCGTAAACCGATTAAATAAGGTTTACGCCCTTGTTATCACCAGAGTAGGTCTGCCTATTGGGCAGCTGGTTGGTGGCAACTCAAACAATTTGGTTTATCGGGATGGGTGGTGACTTTTGCACCATTTTCACCCGTTTTATGGCAACTAAGGCAGTTCATATCCGCGGAAACTCTGTGCGGAATGCGTGGCGCAGTCGGTTTCTGACTAGATTGAGCAGAACCACATCCGGTAATTACAAACACCGCCAGTACTAAAATAATTCCCAGTCGTTTCATCAAATACCTCCGAAAATTAACAGCTAGTTAAATCCTAGATAATTATCCCAAACTGGTTATAACACACTCTTTTTGAAAAATAAAGTTAATTTATGGGAAATAACAAGTTGGAATTTTCCAAGTGGATAGACTATAATAAAGCTCGGTTATACAAATGGTTTCGAAGGGCGGGTTAGTAATGGATTTTTTGGAACTGGCGAACTTATCCTGTTAATTCTGATCGCAATCAGCCCGGTGTACCTCAGAGTCCATACGCCAAGTGCGATGCTCACAGGACT
>DATAMA010000156.1:0-4193 GCA_036260765.1 Desulfobacteria bacterium
ACAGGAAGTTCAATAGGAGATATCGGAACTTATTTTCCGAAGCTAAGGGATTGGGCCCAACAAAATAACCCTGTTCCAACCCCAATTAATACGATCCCTGGTATACACATCGTTCCGATAGACCAACACACTGTAGCGTACTCGTTTAAACGTACTTCAGATATGTACGAAACCAATGGAGTCGCTATAGAAAACCACAACACAGCACAAATTTTCTTCGCGAATGCCGAGATAACGAGCCCGGACAAGGAAATTGCGCGAACGGTCCTAAACTATTACCTGTATACATTAAAGCAGATCAGAAAGGCTAATTAGTAGATCTACAACCAATGGTCAAAGATACAAGAAGAAAAGCTGCAAAGCGAAATAAGAGCTTTGCAGCTTTTCTATTGACCCATGTACCCGTGGGGGGTATAATGGGATTAAATAATGATTCAGCAGCTACGGGGCAAAGGGTACCCGTTAAAACCTGGGTTTATCTCAGGTATTTTTTTACCGTACATTGGGGAAAACGTGAACAGGTTTGTGATTACGACGTAAATTTAAAGGAGGCCAAGCAAGTGTTTTTTAGTCGAGAGAAAAATAGTTTTGGAAGAGATTGGGCTGATATTAACCAGTCCGAACTATATGACCTTCTTAAAACAAAGCAGGATCTAAAAGTTGTTGATGTACGAACACCGGAAGAATTTAAGCGTGGCCATATCTCACAAGCACTATTACGACCACTTTCAGAATTGGAGATGTGGGCAGGTGAATTTAAGCCTAGTGAACCATTAATTTTAGTATGTGCAAGCGGAGGACGCAGCGAAGTTGCCGCTCGCAGCCTTGCGCAAAAAGGGTACAGCAGTTTGTACAGCCTCAAAGGCGGAATGAGCCGTTGGAACGGGCTTGTCGACCGGTCACCCCTTCGGTAAGACTCCTTCGGTGTAGCCGATATGCCATTCGGTCTTCATTGAACAGGCCGAGTACCAAATTCGGTATTTGGTTTGTTCGCCGGGTTCGATAACAAAACTGCTGCGGTAGATGAACCCATTATCCCACTGCCTTTGTTGAGAGGGTACTAACACCGGCGCCCCAAAGGGCATGGTGATATTAGTAGGATCTGACATCGGTGCGCAAGCATAATATAGTATACAGTCACGTACCTGTTTGCGTCGCTGCCAGCCGGCAATTAGAAATTCAATTTTTTGGGTGCGGTAATTGGGCTTGGCTACCAGATGCCAAGGGCGATAAGAACCGTTCCAGGTAAGCCAGGGTGCGGTACAGGCTTTGCCGTCACCCCAAGTAAGACCATCCGCAGATCGGTATAAATTGATCGTAAATCTACTGTCGGAAGTCCACATATACCATTCTTTAGCGTTTTTACGCCAGACTGTGGGAGACAGCACTAAACCTGTTCGTTGAAAGTCCCAAGGTTTTTCAAAGCTGAGTATTTTTTCGCTTAATTTATAAATTAAGCCCCGGGTGTCACTCGCCTGGGGCTTATTTTTTATCGGTTTCCTTCCAGGAGTGTTGGCCGCAGGAGATTTGTTTACCGGGGCTTTGCTTACGGGTGGATCGCTATGCAGTGGCTTGCTGAGAGGGCCCATGCTTTCCGGAGACCTGGGGTCCTGTAGCTTAGTTTGTTTGAACTTACTACCAGGCAAATTGCCGCCCAGTGGATTGTCACCCACAGCCGCCAACGATCCGCTAGGCGTTGGAACAATGTCCGGCGCTGTTACTGGGGGAGCTGTTTGCTGAGGCCTACCTGGCATTGGATTAATGGTAAGCCTTTTTACCCAGATTTTTTCAAATTCCTTATTGGAATACTCGCGCCAGTAGAGCAGTAACGCATTATCATCCGGGTCAAAGACCAATTCCGGGTCTGAATTGTAGTTGTCCAGCACAAAACTGATCGGTTTTGGTGCAACCGGATTATGGATGCCAGGGGGAACATCCCAATGGATCCCATCCTGGCTTACCAACAGGCCGGGATTCTCAAATAGATATTCAGAGTTGGGATAAGGTGTAAAGGCCAACCAATATCGATAGCCCCCCCAATTATCAAGCCCGAATTCGATCTTGAAATCAATTACGCTCGGATGCATGGCTTGCCCGGAGAACTCATAGGTAGGCGTAACAAGATGGTGTTTGGCGTTCGGGAAGGGTTTGTTGGCGAACAGGTTAGGCTTGGGATTAAAAAAGAGCTGATGCGGGCTACGCATTGGCCGTTGATCGAATGCAAACAGGTTAATCAAGTATAAGCTTGTTCCCGCACCAATCATTGCTTTAACAAATGCCCTTCTGTTCAGCATTATCACCTCACTTAAAACAAGCTCGCAGAAATTAGTATGTGTAAAAAGCCTAGGTAAATATATACAAATATCTAAAACTTAGGAGGTATATTTATTGGTTCGCTCTAACTATATAGTTAAAGAGTGGTTCATCGTAAAAGTTCAAGCACAGAAAAACGCTGGCTTTCCGAGGAAATTTTAGGGATACGAATCAAGCGCGGGAGTGAGGGTTATGTCCAGGAAAAAGCTTCTTATCATCGGTGCTGGCATTGCCGGCCTAGCTGCCGGTTGTTACGGACAAAGGAACGGATATGACACGGAAATCTTTGAAAGCCACGATATTCCAGGGGGATTATGCACTTCCTGGAAGAGAAAAGGTTACACGATTGACGGTTGCATTTACTGGCTAATAGGGTCTAATCCCGCAGATCCATTCTATAAGTGCTGGGAAAAAATCGGGGCATTTCAAGACAAACAGATTATTCAGTTTGACGAGTTTTATCGAGTAGAAGATCAGGGGGGCAGAACGTGCATCTTATACAGCGATGTCGACCGGTTAGAACAGCATTTAATACAGTTATCACCGCAAGATAAGGATCTGATCCAAGAATTAACGAGTGGTGTACGGCTTTTCGCCAAGTTCCCAACCATGCGCCCCAAGCCCACCGACCTTTTTTCACCTTTAGACTGGATCAGGATGGTATGTAAACTTCTTCCTTTTCTCGGGGCCTTGAGAAGATACAGTGCGATAACGATTGAGCAATTCTGCGCTCGGTTTAAGGATTCACTGTTAAAGGAAGTTTTTACATTGTGGGGAGCCCCTAATTCAAGTGTTTATTTTCTAATGTTAATGCTGGCTTGTTTTCACATGCAAAATGCGGGTTATCCGTTAGGGGGATCACTGGAATTTTCGAAATCGATTGAACAGGAATATCGAAAGCTTGGCGGGAAGATTCACTACAAATCTCAGGTAGAGCAAATTATCGTTGAAAAGGGGAGGACAAGGGGATTAAGAATTGCCAGTGGCAGTGAATTTTATGGAGATTATGTGCTATCAAGTGCCAATGGCAATGCTACAATGTTCGACTTACTCAATGGCCGATACGTGGACGAAAAGCTTAAGGGGTATTACGAGGGTCTGCCGACCATCGCATCGGTCCAGGTGTCGCTGGGCATAGATTACGATTTGTCAGGAGAACCCTACTGGCTAATGTGTAAAACCGAGAATCCTCTTACAATTGCAGACCGTCAAATTAACTATGTTTCGTTTAAGAATTACTCATATGATAAGTCACTTTGCCCCGAGGGGAAATCCGTGGTTGTTTCCCTCTTGGATACCTCATTTGACTTCTGGAACAAATTATCTGCTAAACCTCAGGAATATAACGCAGAAAAATCGAGAGTTGCGGAATTTGTCATTAAGGAATTAGCAAAAAGGTATCCGGGAACAAACGGTAAAGTAGAAATGATCGACGTAGCCACACCTACTACATATGTTAGGTATACGGATGCTTGGCAAGGTGCATATTTATCCTGGCTTCCCACCCCAAACAACAGTTTGCTGAACATTTCAAGTACTTTACCCGGTTTAGAAGGACTATACATGATCGGACAATGGACCTTACCGCCAGGTGGTTTGACGGGTGCGCTTTTATCCGGTCGCTGGGGAATCCAACTTATTTGCCATCAAGATAAAAAGGCCTTTATTGGTGAGAAATAGGGCAAGAAGAATATGAAAAAAGCTGCGGTAAATCCGCAGCTTGTGAGTGGCTTATTGTTATTTAGCAGTGATCTTTGGTTTGGCCTGTTGGACACAACCATCACAGAATGGCAAATTGTGAGATTTACCGAATGGACAGCGCGCAAACTTGTTTGGGGTGGGAAGCCAGGATAAATATGCACCTTGCCAAGCATCCGTGT
>DATAMA010000162.1:0-3656 GCA_036260765.1 Desulfobacteria bacterium
AATATGGTCTCTTCCAGTTCAACCAGTAAACCCTGGGTAGTAGTAATCGCCTCTTTCAGGTACATCCGGACATCTAAAGCGACCTGGTCGTTGCGGCTCCGCCCTGTGTGCAGTTTTTTCCCCACCGCACCGATGCGCTCGGTCAGAACTTTCTCCACATTCATGTGAATGTCTTCTGCCCCGATCTCAAAGGCTACCTTCCCTTGCTCTATATCGGCCAGAATTTGTTCCAGACCGGTAATAATCTGGGCAGCTTCCGCTAAGCTGATCACCCCTTGTTTGCCTAACATTCTGGCATGAGCGATGCTCCCTTTGATATCCTGCCGATATAACTTCTGGTCAAAGGATATTGACGAATGAAAATCCTCCACCAATTTATCTGTGGTCTTCTGAAAACGTCCGCCCCAAAGTTTCAATCTGGTATCCTCCTTGCCGGTATTCAAAAAAGGAGTCCTACGACTCCTTTTTTATTTCATCATAATATATCCTTCGCAATTAGCAAAGGGGCTGTGGTAAAAAATACTAAACTACCGTGTCGCGCCAACCGCTTAGTGCCGCAATTACTGGTCTAATTAGCGGAGACCCGCTTTCTTCTCCATTAATGCCCTGACTTTCAGCGGCAACCCAAACAGGTTGATAAATCCTTCCGCGTCCTTTTGATTGTACACTCCGTCCCGTCCGAAAGTCGCAAATTCCTGACTGTACAGGGAGTATGGGGACTTCGCGCCGGCAGGAACACAATTACCCTTGTACAGTTTAAGTCTCACGGTACCGGTAACGGTTTCCTGCGTACTTGCAACAAAAGCATCGAGCGCTTTTCTAATCGGCGCATACCAAATTCCATCATAAATGAGTTCCGCATATTTCGCGGCAATCAGTTCTTTATAGTGCAGCGTTTGACGGTCAAGCGTCAGATATTCAAGTTCCTTGTGCGCGGTGTACAGCACTGTTCCACCTGGGCACTCATAAACGCCGCGGGATTTCATCCCAACCAGGCGGTTTTCAACCATATCAATGATGCCTACGCCGTTTTTACCGGCCAATTCGTTTAAGGTTTCCAACAAGGCTACCGGGCCGAGCTTCTGACCGTTAACAGCGACCGGGGTACCTTTTTCAAACGCGATTTCAACATAAGTAGGTTCGTCCGGCGCTTGCTCCGGGGGAGTAGTCAGCAAATACAAGTCATTCTTCGGGGCATTCCATGGATCTTCAAGGTCGCCCCCCTCATGGCTAAGGTGCCAGATATTGCGGTCCATGCTGTAAGGGCGATCCTTGGTAACCGGCACCGGAATTCCTCTGGCCTGGGCATAGTCAATGGCATCTTCCCGGGACTTGATGTTCCAGAGACGCCACGGAGCAATGATCTGCAAGTCCGGGTTTAGCGCTTTTACAGTAAGCTCAAACCGAACCTGGTCATTTCCTTTACCGGTAGCGCCATGGGCAACAGCCACTGCGCCTTCCTTTTCAGCTATTTCTACCAACCGCTTCGCAATCAGCGGACGGGCAAAAGACGTGCCCAATAGGTACTTTCCTTCATAAACCGCACCCGCTTTCAGGGTCGGCCAAACAAAATCAGTCAGGAACTCCTCTTTCAAGTCCTCAATATACAGCTTGCTCGCTCCGCTTTTAAGCGCCTTTTCATTTAGCGGTTCCAGTTCTTCCCCCTGGCCCAAGTCTGCGGACATCGCAATTACTTCAAAGCCATAGTTTTCTTTCAACCACGGGATAATAATAGATGTATCCAACCCGCCGGAATAGGCGAGAACAACTTTTTTCATACTTTCCCTCCGTATAGCAGTTTTTCGGCTAAACTGTTAGCTCATTTAACCTGACGCAAGTCATTATACCACTATAGCCGATCATTTACGACACAACCCGCAAACTCGGTTCCTGGCATTTAGTAATAACGCACGGCCGGTCGCCGCCTTTGTCTACCTAAATCACCAGGGCAAGTACGGCCTTTTGAGCATGCAGCCGGTTTTCCGCCTCGTCAAAGATTACCGAATGAGGGCCGTCAATTACCTCAGCGCTGACTTCTTCACCACGGTGTGCCGGCAGGCAGTGCAAGACGATTACATCTGCCTTCGCCTCGTTAAGCAAGGCCTGATTAACTTGATACCCCTTGAAATCCTTCAGTCTTTGTTCCTGTTCAGCTTCCCAGCCCATACTGGCCCAAACATCCGTATAAATTACATCGGCATCTTTTGCGGCCGCCGTCGGGTCAGTCAGAATTTCAATTTTTCCACCGTTAGCCTGCGCATCCTCAGTTGCCAATTTAACTATTGCCGGGTCTGGTTTGTAGCCATCCGGTGAAGCGACGGCCACATGCATTCCCATTTTGGCCCCGCCATACATCAGGCAGTTTGTCATGTTATTACCGTCACCAATGTAGGTTAACTTTAACCCAGACAATGTGCCTTTTTTCTCTTTTATGGTCAACAAATCAGCCAGCACCTGGCAAGGATGAAGTAAATCGGTTAACCCGTTGATTACCGGAATATCCGCATATTTGGCCAGATCCAGGACATCTTCATGCTTGTACGTCCTGATCATTATTCCATTAAGGTAACGGGAAAGCACCCTGGCGGTATCCGCAATTGTTTCTCCCCGCCCCAGTTGAATATCTCGTTCGCTGAGGAACAACGGCAGCCCACCGAGCTGGTACATTGCCACCTCAAATGATACCCGGGTCCTAGTTGATGATTTGGCAAAAATCATCCCCAGGGTTTTCCCCTGCAACAGCGGATGGGCAATTCCTGCCTGTTGCCTTGCTTTTAATTCGCTGGCGACTGCCAGAAAATAATTGATCTCGTCTGCGCTGTAATCGTGCAGGGAGATAAAATCCCTGCCTTTAAAACTGTTATCAAATCCGGAAGCGTTCACTTGTCGCAACCTCCTTCTAATGTGAATTATTATACATTTATACGTATATTAATGCAATATGATTTCGATACTTTTATCCAAAACTTTTGACCATTCACTACTATCCTTCAAATGTCCATGGCAACAATCCATAAACAGCCTTACACGGTCAGTTTGCTGATCCGAACTCCTTGTTGGCAAGCAGCGTTTACCAGATATTCGTTTAACGACAAACAGCTGGGGGTTTCACCACTGCGGTAGGCCTTTAAAGCACGCGCCAGCGCCTTGGCCGTATCCAGGGAAGTCAGGCACGGAATCCGGTGTTCTGCGGCCAAGCGGCGCAGCTTAAAGCCCTCCCGGCCCGGCACCTTGCCCTTTGTCGGGGTGTTAAAGATTAAAGCATACTCGCCTCGTTTTAATTCACTCGCCAATTCATGGCCTAATTCAACTGTATCCGCCTTAACTCCGCATAAATTGAGAACCCTGGCCGTGTCTGCAGTAGCCTTCACTGTATATCCCAATTTGGAGAATTCTTTGACGATGCTAATCGCCTCAGCCTTATCCTTTTCCGCGATTGAGGCCAAAAATTCCCCTCTCCGATTAAGTTTGAGCTGGGAACCTTCGAACGCTTTGGCCAAAGCATGGGCAAAGTCATAATCCATTCCCAGTACTTCTCCGGTAGATTTCATTTCCGGTCCCAGTGAAGGTTCTACCTGGGTTAGTTTCTCAAACGAAAACACCGGCGCTTTAACGACGACAAAGTCAACCGGCTTTGCTAACCCGTTCTTCCAACC
>DATAMA010000164.1:0-10962 GCA_036260765.1 Desulfobacteria bacterium
AATATCGCCTAACAATTCGGCCAGCCTAACTTGCAGTTTTTCTTGGTAATCCTGGACTACCTGCGGTTGCCGGTCGTCAATCGCGTTAATACATTGTGCAATTTTATCTATTCTATGTATCAAGTCCTCGCTCAGTCGACTACCTTCCTGATTTCTCATCTGCAGGAAAATCCTGATCGCTTCACTTAGAGCCTGACTGCAAACCGACCAAATTGCCTCGAGGTCTTCCGCTGACTCCTCAACGCTAACCACTTCCGGCAACTGAACCAACCGGTAAACATCAGCAGTATACGAAACGTCGAGAAAACTTGCCAAATCTTCTAGTGCCTTATCATAAGCCACAGCTAAATCTTTGTCAACCGTGACCTTCCTTTTTAATTCGCCCGTTTGCGTAAAGTTTAGATATACTTCAATCCGGCCGCGGGCCACATTGGCCTGAATCACCCGTTTAACCCTTTCTTCCAGCGCACTATACTGGCGGGGTAAGCGGACCAGGGTTTCCAGAAAGCGATGATTAACCGCTTTGATTTCCACCACAATATTTTTTCCTGCCCCTTCGGCCTCGCCGCGGCCATAACCGGTCATGCTGCTAACCAAAATTAACACCTCATTATCATAACTCGTGTAATTCGCTGCTATTATTAACTTTTCCCAATAAGCTTAATCATTGCCGTTTTAGCGTTACTATGCTTGTTTTAACATGTTCCGGTAGAAAATTAAAAAGGTATTCGACTCTAAACGTTAATCTCCTGCAATAAATACAACTTTATCCACCCAACAATCATCTTTCTTACTGTGGCTGTAAGGCTCACCTTTTGTCTCAACGTACATAGTATAAACTATAGTCAACCATATATTTCCAGAGAGGAGGAGCCGCATATGGCATTCGGAGCAGCAGCAGGGGCTGGAGGTTTCGGGTGGGCAGGTATTGCCGCAGTAGTTATCGTAATTCTGCTGTTAATCGCACTGGGGTTAGTATTCTAATCAACAACAAGTATCCTAGCGTAAATAAAATGGAAAGAGGTGTACCATATGTACGGCGGTTTCCCGGGAATGGGTTTCGGTGGCGGAGTTGGAGCTTATGCCGCAGCTAGTCCTTTTGGCGCATATTCAGGAGCAGGTGTCGGTGTAGGCTGGTGGGGCATTGGTGCAGTAGTAGTAGGTACCTTAATTCTAATCGCAATTTGCTGTGTTTTCTTCGCAGGGATCTAACCCTCTAAATAGGGAAAAACGGTAAACTAGGAGGGGTTTGATTGTTTGGTCTTGGCGGCTGGCCCGGTTGGGGCGGATTAGGCTGGATGCCCGGCTTCGGCTGGGGATTCAGGTGGAGACGTCGGAGATGGTTCTAGCTTAACTACGTTAGTCCCCCTGGCAAATTCGTCAGGGGGACTGTATTTTTCACATTAATTGCTTCGGCACGGAGATAATACCAGTATATAAATTTGGGCCTTAGGAGATGTACCTTTGGATCAAGCCACAACTACAAAGTTTAAGCTCTTTCACTTATTTCTGTTGGCAAGTTTTTTTGCAGTCTTGCTTTGGTCGGTAATTAATCCTGTTAATCGGATAATCTGGTTGCTCGAGGTTGCCCCGGTGATTGCCATCCTCTTCGGCGTACTGATTACCTATCGGCGGTTTGAACTATCCGCGCTAGCCTATTTTTTAATTTGGCTGGTCTGTATCCTGATTCTTCTCGGTGCTCACTATACCTATGACAAAGTACCGGTGTTTAATTGGCTAAAAACATCATTAAATTTAAGCAGGAATCACTTTGACCGATTGATCCATTTTACGGATGGATTTGTCGGAGCCTTGGTGATTCGGGAAATTTTACTGCGCCGGTTTAAGATGTTCTCCGATAAACAGATCGTCCTAATCATCACTGGGATAATTCTTGCCGGCAGTGCCGCCTACGAGTTATTGGAATGGGGAATAGCTGCCGTCGGGGGCCGGTTGGGACAAGACTATCTTGGCATGCAAGGAGACATTTGGGATACACAGTGGGATATGTTTGTTTGCCTTTGTGGCGCCGTCCTGGCCTTGGTTGGGCTTAGCCGGTTGCAAGAACGTTATTTGCTTGAGAATCACCGTATCATATAAGCCCTCATTTTTACTTTCAGTTCAATCTACCTAAAAAGCCCTTTTGGGTGAACTGTCAACGCAAAGAAAAAGTCCCGCGCCAACGCGCGGGACCAGGCTTTACGAGATAAATCTATCAACCTCTTATTACTACCCTGACACAGCTGAGTCAGGGAAATTTTAACCTTATTCAATTGTAACACCTGAGCAATTCGCACATCTGAACAATTATATCCTAAAGTTGCAGCACCCTACATCTATCTAAACCTAACTTGGTTAAAAGTAGAGCCTGGGCTTCAGGAGTACAATTCATTCCTGTAAACGGACCGAATTCATTACCACAAACAAAGTCCGCGGAGGACCCCTCCGACTTACTAAATCCCGCCACTGTCCCAGCCAGGGACTAATTTTGCTCTGTACCTCGCTTATTGCTCTAAGAGCGTGTTTCCTTAGCCCTGTCAGGCTAAATTGGTTACGCCATAGCTGTAATTCATTCTTACTTGTATCACGGTTCAAGTCAACTTTTGTACCCGGAGATTGTGAGTCTACCGTAGACAGCGGTCTGCCCTCACAATCCGTTTCGGACTTAAACACAATGTCTTCATGCGTGACAGGTTTGTCTGCCAGCTTAACCTTTTGTCGATCACTCTCTACAAAGGTTGCCAGTAGTATGTGAAAAACGGATTTTATCAGGCCGATAAGTTTCTTCAAGGTTAACCCAAACGTGGGGAAATTGTTGAGTTTTCTACTGTCCCCCCTTTTATCTGCAATCATAGGCATCACCCCCTATTTTCTAGGGGTGCTGCAACCTATACATAAACTATATTTGCCGCCTGGCAAAATTTCCCTGCAAAAAATCATTACTACTTTTGTCTGATATACTCTGATTATCGCGATAAAAATACGGGAAACTGCTACAATGCAGTTTCCCGTTTATTTGCCTGCTTACTACTTCAGTTCACCGTTAAAAACTTCCATTGCCGGTCCAGTCATATATACGTGGTTATCTGCTTCCCACTCGACCAGTAGGTCACCGCCCGGCAGCCGTACATTCACCTTGCGCCCCGTTTTACCGTTGAGCACACAGGCAACGGCGGTTGCACAAGCCCCGGTGCCACATGCCAGGGTCGGGCCCGCACCTCTTTCCCACACCCGCATGATTACCTCGTTCTCATTGACAACCTGGACAAATTCCACATTAGTATAGCGTGGGAAAAAGGAGTTTTTCTCCAGTTTAGGTCCAATTACCTCAAGTGGTACTGCTGCAGCATTGTCTACAAACGTTATGCAATGGGGATTGCCCATTGAGACTGCGGTAACCTTAACTTGTTCATCGTCAACGGTAAGTGGATGATTAAGCACGGTTTCCCCACGCCCCGTTGTTGGTACCAACTCCGGTTTGAGAATAGGCTCGCCCATATCCACGCGTACTGTTTCAACGATACCGGAGTTAACTTGCAAGTGCAAACTCAACACACCGCGCAACGTTTCAACTGTAAGCGGATTATGGGAAACAATACCGTGTTCATAGACATATTTAGCAAAACAACGTACACCGTTGCCGCACATTTCCGGTTCGGAGCCATCCGAGTTAAAAATCCGCATGCGTGCATCTGCTTTGGTGGAAGGCAAGACGAGAATCAGGCCATCCCCACCAACTCCAAAATTTCGGTCGCAGAGCTTAATCGCCAATTGTGCAATATCTACTGCAGGTAAATCGGTTTTAAAGTAGTCCAAAAATACAAAGTCATTGCCTAAGCCATGCATCTTGGTAAATTTCATGCAAAAGACCCCTTCTATTTCGGTTATTGTATAGAATACTACGGTGATTTACGAGAATCAACCCTGCGCGCCTATGTATTAAATATACTCGCTTTTTACCTTACGCCTTTAGGTCTGCAGGTTTCGGGCGACCCGCTTTGATCAACATGCGGTATAAGCCAATGAGCAACGATGGTCCTGCGGCAACACAGAAAATAATTAACCACTGGGTAAAATTAAGGGCCACGGTCTTAAAAATAGGCTGTAAAAAAGGAAGATAGATTGCGCACAGCTGCATCGTTGTGGAAACAGCAATCGCGCCGACCAAATATGGATTATTAAATAAACCGGTTTCGAAAATCCCCCTGGTTTCTGACTTACAGTCCAGGACATGGCATAGTTGTGAAAAAACCAGCGTAGAAAAAGCCATTGTTCGCGCTAATTCTACCGTACCGCCGGGCGAAAGCATCGCAACTACAAATACGCTGAGGCTGCCCACGCCAATTAAAAAGCCTCTTAGCAAGATTTTGTTGGCTAATCCCCTAGCAAAAACGCTTTCTTTCGGGTTTCTCGGTTTACGTTGCATAATGTCCGGCTCCGCCTTCTCCACCCCAAGGGCCATCGCCGGTAACCCATCGGTCACCAGGTTAACCCAAAGAATTTGTATCGGCAGTAGAGGGACCGGCAACCCCAGGAGGCTTGCCAGAAACATCGTCAGTACTTCGCCGACATTACAGGAGAGCAAATAACGGATGAACTTCCGGATATTGTCATAGATTGCTCTTCCCTCTTCAACTGCCGCTACAATGGTAGCAAAATTGTCATCCGCCAAAATCATCGCCGAGGCTTCTTTAGTAACGTCTGTACCGGTTTTACCCATTGACACACCGATATCCGCCTCTTTGACGGCCGGTGCATCGTTAACTCCATCCCCGGTCATCGCTACAACATGGCCGCGCTTTTTAAACGCCTTGACGATACGCAGCTTATGTTTCGGTGAAACACGTGCATACACTGAAAGATATTCTACCCGTTCCGCTAACTCAGCATCACTTAAACGATCCAATTCCTGCCCGCCGGCTACCTGATCCGGATGCTCGACGATCCCCAGTTCCTCAGCAACCGCTTGCGCGGTCAGCCGGTGATCGCCCGTAATCATCACCGGTTTAATGCCTGCCCGTTTACAGACCTCAATTGCCTTTCGGGCACTTGGCCGCGGCGGATCAATCATGCCGGCTAATCCCAAAAAGGTTAGTCCTGATTCTACGTTTTCCGGGGCTAACTGATTGGTCGCTCTGATTGGCCGTGCGGCTAGGGCAATTACCCGCAGCGCCTGCCCGGCCAGGGTATCATTTGCGGTCATGATCTCCCGGCGGATTAATTCGGTTAAACGGCGTTCCTGTCCCTCCTTGACCACCTTGTCGCATAAACCCATGATCACATCCGGTGCCCCTTTAACATAAGCCATGCGGCTACCGTCGGTATCTTCATAAATAACACTCATTCGTTTACGCTCGGAATCAAAAGGCAATTCTCCAACCCGTTTTTCCCGCCGTTCAATTATTTCCCGCCATATTCCAGCCTTCGCTCCAGCAACCAGGAGCGCCCCTTCGGTCGGGTCTCCCGCTATGCCCCAATTGTGATCGGCCTTTTTCCCCCGAAACAGGCCGGCCACCGTAACCCCCTTTTTAGTAAGGACAGAATTATTGCAGAGAACCGCAACTTTTAATAGGTTATTCAAAGGGCTGCTGCCTGTCGGTTGTTTTAGCGGGGCTTTATCCGTTTCGACCTTAAACTCTCCTTTCGGGTTATAGCCCTGGCCGCTTACATCAATGAATTTCCCATCAATGTAGAGTTTTCTGACTGTCATCTCATTCTGCGTTAGCGTACCGGTCTTGTCAGAACAAATTACGGTTGCACAGCCTAACGTTTCCACGGCGGGAAGTTTACGGATAATTGCATTACGGCGGATCATTTTTTGAACACCCACCGCAAGAGCAATCGTGACAATTGCCGGCAGTCCTTCCGGAATAGCCGCTACAGCCAGACTGATTCCGGCCATAAACATCCGGTAAACCTGCTCACCCCGCCAAATACCGGTAGCGACAACGACAATGCAAATACCCAGGCAGAGAAGGACCAAATAACGGCCAAGTTGTTCCAAACGTTTTTGCAGCGGGGTCTCCTCCTCAGCAACCTCTTGCATCATTCCAGCAATTTGCCCCATTTCGGTAGCCATTCCAGTTGCCACCACTACACCTCGGCCCCTACCCTGGGTAATTATCGTACCCATATAGGCCATATTTTTCCGGTCAGCCAATCCCAAATCTTCGTTGTTAATTACAGTCGTTACTTTTGTTACCGGAACCGACTCACCCGTTAAAGTTGCTTCATCGACCTCAAGATTAACGCAATCCACCAACCGCAGGTCGGCAGGGACCTTGTCCCCACTCTCCAGCAACACGATATCACCCGGTACCAATTCCCGGGCCGGAATTTTTTCCTCATGTCCGTTTCTTAGCACTCTTGACTCCGGAGCCGTCAGCTTTTTTAGCGCATCCATCGACTTTTCTGCCCGGTACTCTTGAACAAATCCCAGGATTGCGTTCAAAATTACAATTGCCAGAATCGTAACCGCGTCGGCCATTTCCCCCAGTAACCCGGAAATTACCGTAGCAGCAATTAACACCATGATCATGAAATCTTTAAACTGGGCGACAAACATGGCGGCCGGCGAGGACTTTTTCCGCTCTGCCAAGCTATTTTGACCAAATCTGGCTAACCGGTGGGCAACCTCATGAATTGGTAAACCCTTTTTTATATCTACGCCCAATTCCTTAGCTGCCAATTGCCAAGGATTCGCATGCCAATTATGTCTGCTCATTCTGCCTATCCTCCCTTGTCTACTTCGGTTTTTGTACAAGCTTATTCGGACAAGGGTTAAAAAATTACCGGTCATTGCGATCGGTCTTTCCCTGGTGCTATACTTCATTGAGAAACTTGATTATTCCAAGACCGACGGCAAAGGCCGTTGTTGGAAAGGATGACGAAGGATGGCCCTAGATGGCGTCACTTTAAGCCTGCTTTGCCAGGAACTTAACCGGTTGCTGACAGGCGGGCGGATAGATAAGATTTACCAGCCGGAGAGAGAGGAAGTTGTTCTGCAGATACGCAGTCAAGGCCGAAATTACCGGCTAGTCCTTTCCGCCCATCCGGAAAATGCGCGAATTCATCTCACTGCAGAACCGAAGACAAATCCCTTGACTCCGCCGATGTTTTGCATGGTCTTACGCAAGTACCTTGAAAACGGCAAAATTCTCGGATTTTCCCAGCCAGGGCTGGAACGGGTGATTACGCTGAAAGTACTTGGATCCGACGAACTCGGGTTGCAGAACGAGTGGCATTTGCTCCTCGAAATCATGGGCAAACACAGTAATCTCATTTTAATTGATCCGGGCAGCGGCATTATTCTCGACGGCATTAAGCGCTACTCCCACGCCGTTAGCCGCCATCGTGAAGTTCTTCCCGGCAGGCCGTATCTTGCACCGCCTTCGCAGGGAAAAACAAACCCACAAAACCTTGATGAAGACAGTTTTCGCGCTCTGTTGTTCGGCTATCCGTTAGAAACCAGAATTCGCCAGGCCTTGCTTAAATGCCTCGACGGATTTAGCCCGGAGTTGTGCCGAGAACTGGTAGCGCGGGCAGACCTGGAACTAGACATCACCGTGGAGGCTTGCGGTGACTACGAATTAAACCGCTTGTGGCAGGCGCTTCAGGCGCTGGTGGAACCTTTGTCCGGCGGGACCTGCCAACCCGTCCTGGTGAAGGACCGGTCTGAAACAGGACAGGTGCTTACTTTTTCCTATCTTCCATTGCGGCAATACCAAGGCTTAGAGCAGAAAACTTACGAATCGCTGAATCTCGCGCTCGATGCCTACTATTCGACGCGACGCGCCCAAGGAAGGTTGCGCAGCCAACAACATAGCCTGCTGCGGCTGATTCAGGGTGAATTGGACCGTTTGGGCAAGAAATTAATGCTTCAGGAAGAAACAATCAGTTCAGGCCAAGCAGCGGAAAAGTATAAAAACTGGGGCGAACTGATTACCGCAAACCTCTATCAGCTGGAGCAAGGACAGACGGAACTGGGGGGCGATCGACTATAGCCAGGATGGTTTCCCGTCCGTTAAAATTCCCCTAAAAGCACACCTGACCCCGATTGAAAATGCCCAGGCGTACTTCCGTCTTTACAACAAGGGAAAAGCCGGTATTGCTGCTACCGAGCCCTTTCGCCGGCAAACCTTGGAAGAAATAGCCTATCTGGAATCAGTCCAGACAGCCCTCGAAAATGCGAGCCTGGTCACCGACCTGACGGAGATCCGCCAGGAGTTAGTTGAGCAGGGCTATTTAAAGGATAAGACCAAACCGGGGAAAAAACTCAAACCGCCAAAACCACAGCCGATGCGCTTTGTTTCTTCCACCGGCAGGACAATTTTAGTGGGCAAAAACAACAAACAAAACGACTACCTTACGCTGAAGTTGGCCAATCCGGACGACCTGTGGCTTCACGTAAAAGATATACCCGGTTCACATGTAATTGTGCCTTTAACCAAAGAGGATTTTCCGGATGACACTACATTGGAGGAAGCGGCATCGCTTGCGGCCTACTTTAGCCAGGCACGCCGCTCCAGTACTGTACCGGTAGACTACACCCATGTTCACAACGTCAAAAAACCGGGCGGCGCAAAACCAGGCATGGTCATATATGAAAACCAGTGGACTTTATATATCAATCCCAGCCCGGAATTGGCGGAAAAGCTGAAAGTACCTGAAGAATAAAACAGGTTTTACCCAAGCTCAGCATGAGCATCAGGCAAAACCTGTTAACCACTTTTTCCTATTTAGGATTCATAAAGCCAAGGCTTTTTTTAACCTACAGTTAAAACCGGGCAGCGGCAATCTGGAAGTTGTCAAGCACAAACGGAAAGATATCGATGATCCTGGGATTATCAATGTCCTTGTCCTTGCCGGCAATAATTAACGGAACGCTCGAGTCCTCCCGTTCCAGGGAACCGTGGCTTCCCCCGCCCGGATGAATTGGCGCCCCTTCCGCCTTATATTCATAGCCGGGAGCTGCCGACAGGATAATCCGGGTACCAAACCGGGAGTCAAGGGCGGACTGGATCCGGGTAAAGGCATCCGGGTACGTACCAAACAGAACGTGTCCTTTCCCATCAAGCCGGGCATCTACTACATCCAGTTCCCCTTCAAAGCCCCAGGCATGTCCGTAGATATCCGTATACGGGCCTTTGGGCCAGAAGCACAGGACCTTTTCCGTGCCTCCCTGAACCACTTTATAAAATTTATGTTTATCCCGCCAGGCAATTTGCGTATGTCGTGGGTCACTCATCAGTGTCGCCACCACATCTTCAAGCACCTGGCGCTTGTTTTTTAGGACGTAAATCAAGGCCATCCGTTCATTCGGGCAAAGCGCCAGCTCTGTTCCATCGTCACTACGATTGCGCAACCCAAGGCGGCGAAATTTCACCAACGTCTTATCTAAATCAATAATGTGCTCCGGAGTTTTGCCAATACTCGTTTGCGCATGGTCCCCGCAAATGATGAAAATATTTTCCTGCAGCGCCTTTTCCCAGGACCCAAAAGCATCCAGGACCCCTTTAATCTGGCGGTCGGCGCGGGCAATCGCCGGCATACTGCTCATCGGCCCGTGTAAATGTGAAAACTTATCGTTATCCGGTAAGTATACTAACAAAAAATCTGGTTGTTTACCGGCTCTGATGATATCCGCGGTGATCTTGCCGGAATAAATATCGTTAAAACCAAACCGGTTAAACGGTCCGACCGGCAATTTGCGAAACGGTTTGGTAAAGCTGGGTTGCACAAGTTCACCAAGCGTTAAAATTTCCGGACCGCCAAGGCTCTCCTGATATAAGTGGAAACGGGATGCTAACCGCAACAAGAAAGGTACCTTGGCCTGATATTGCTTTTTGGCCCGGTGAATGAAGAAATTCACACTGCCGCTCATAAACCCGTAATCCCCCAGTTTTTCATAAACTGTGGGAATTTTACTGTTTAGATGTTCACCGTTTAAGTTTTTCAACAGGTTTCTGATAATCTGCTCCGGCCCCATCTTAAAAATAGCCTGCCAGGTGGCGCCATAATTTACAAACCATTTACTTTTGGTATTGTACCAGATAAAGCCCGGCACTAAATGCTTATCCGGCCAGGTTCCGGTCACAATTGAGCTGGTCGCAACCGGGGTCATCGTCGGGAAAGAGGAAACACAGTCGTGATGATAATAACCGTTTTTAGCAAGGAAACCCATGGCCGGAGCGCTGCCTAATTCCAGACATTGTTCGAGGGCTTGGGGATGAAGTGAATCAATGATAAAAAGAATTACTTTTTTTCTCACCGGCGCTCCCCCCTTTGCTAAAAAACTTCTGCCAAAGTACTGCTACGGTAACGTTTTTCATATTACATCTGTTTGTCCGACCAGTCAATTCAAGCAAAACGCGCATCGGTTCCCTCTGCACAGCTTTGTATATTCTACTGGAAAGGTTATGCTTTATACGGGTTTACGCAAAAAAACCAACTGTCTTGACAGAATACCGGCACGGCTCCTAAGATTAAGTTATCGCGTTTTATTTAAAGTTTAAGGGTGACTTTATGCAAAAAGTAACGGCGAAAACCGTTTTGACCCTCAGCCTGGCCATCGTAGTACTGGCCCTGATCGTCAGCGCAATTTCGCGTTTCACCGGCCAAACTCGGATAACTATACCGGCTTCAGTGACTGTAGCCGGTGCCGCATCGAAAACTGTTACGCCAAGCACTGCTCCAACAGCGGCAACGGCAGTTTCACACGCTACGACTTCTGTTACCGCAACCGCTTCGGTATCTTCGGGCCACCAACTGTCGGCAAACCTGCGCCAAAAACTCGAATTGGGGCGGCAGGCCTTTGACAATAGACATTATGCACAATCAATTGCCCTCGAAGATGAGGTACTTCAGGCGGATCCTCAAGCTTACGAAGCCGATAGTATTAAGGGCATTGCCCAGGCTTACAGGGGAAATTTCACTCAGGCCATGGCGACGCTTGACCAAGCC
>DATAMA010000169.1:0-9299 GCA_036260765.1 Desulfobacteria bacterium
AGTGCATCAGGATTTCATTTTCAATACAGCGCGAAGCATTGCCGCCCCCTTTGTCAACTGATGAAGAAATGTTTCTGCTTTCGCGCCTTGAGACCGGTGATAAGGCGGTAAAGAGTGTGTTAATTGAACGAAACTTACGCCTTGTTGTCTATATCGCCAGGAAATTCGAAAATACCGGAGTTGGGATCGAAGACCTGGTTTCGATAGGTACAATCGGCCTAATTAAAGCAGTAAATACGTTTGATCCCCAGAAAAAAATCAAGCTGGCCACTTATGCCTCGCGCTGTATTGAAAATGAAATCCTGATGCACTTGCGCAGAAATAATAAGATCCGTTCGGAAGTTTCGTTTGATGAGCCGTTAAACATCGACTGGGACGGTAATGAACTCCTGTTATCTGACGTTTTAGGGACTGAAAACGACATAATCTATAAGTCAATCGAAGAAGAAGTGGACCGTAAGCTACTGCATGCTGCGATGGGTAAATTAACTCCCCGCGAGAAAAAAATCATGGAGCTCCGGTTTGGTTTAGGCGGCAATACAGAAAAAACCCAAAAGGAAGTGGCCGATTTGTTAGGCATCTCCCAATCATATATTTCCCGTTTGGAAAAACGGATTATCAAACGGTTACGCAAAGAGTTTTATAAGATGGAATAAACAGAACTGATAGCACAGGGAATAACGTTGCTGCTAACCTATAAATAGAACGGCCTCCGGAAATACCTCCGGGGGCCGCTTAAAATTATGGCATTTTGTATTTGCCAGGGTTATTACTCAAACTTATAATTACCGGTATTAACGGGCCGCTTCACAATTTTGGCCTAAGGTCAGGCGGTTAATGGTTTGTTCAACCGCTTTAAGGCCGTCATTGATACAATCCGGGACACCGATACCGCGGTATGATGCTCCGGCAAGGGCAATACCGGGGTTTGCTGCGGCGAGTTTATCATCGATAAATTTAATCCGGTCGAGATGGCCGAGAACGTATTGCGGCCTTGCCTCAGTCCAGTGATTAACCCGGGCTAACACTGGTTCACCCCTCAGACCGATAATTTTTGCCAATTCACGTTTGGCAATGTCGATTAACTGTTCATCCGGGAGAAGCGCTAATTCCTGGTTGCGGCCACCCCCGACAAACGTCCGGATCGACACATAGGTTGCATCCGGAACACGATAATCCCACTTAACAGAACTGTAAGTTAAGGCATTTAGCTGCTGCTTTTCACTTGCCGGGATCACAAAACCAAAGGAACCTAAATCACCCGGTACGTCTTTGCGTTTAAATATCAGGTTAATAGTTGCGGAAGAGGCCTGGGGAATTTCCCGTAATTTCACGGCCACGTCGTGATCAAGGTTTGCCAATAATTCGGCCGTATCCCAAGCAGGCGAAGTGATAATGACGGCATCAGCTTCCAGTGGTTCACGGCCCTCAATTGCGACCCGATACTTGTCGGCGGCCAATTTTTCAATCGCATTCACTTTACAACCGGTCAGGACTTTGGCTGGGTCAAGCTTGGCAACAATCCCGTTTACTAAGTCACTCATCCCGCCTTTGAATGACATAAAATAGGTTTTCTTCTTTTCACCCGGTTTTAGCGGTTGTGTTTTTTGTTTTTGTTTGGCGGATTTATGCCTTGCAGCCAACATGGCAACAATTAAACTGCGATAATCTGCTTCCATTTTCAGAAAGCGGGGAAAAGAGGCCTTCAAACTCATGGTTTGGGAGTTGCTGCCATGGATACCGCCGATTAGCGGTTCGCCAATCTTGTCGAGGGCTTCTTTCCCGAGACGGCGGGTGACAAAACTGGCGAGAGACTCGTCACTCTGTTCCTTGCGGCGTGGCAGAATGAAGTCTAAGCCCATGCGCAGCTTGCCGGGCCAACTGATTAATGGACTCAGGGCAAAAGGCACTATTTTGGTCGGTACTAACAGCATCAAGCCATCAGGCAATTGGTGCAATTTCCCGCCGCATAGGACGAAGGTGCCGGTACTGGCGTCATTGCTGGGTAACAGCTTGTCGGTAATCCCTACCCGCTCGCACATTTGGATCACTGATGGCTTTTCTCGGACAAAACAATCAGGGCCTCCCTCAAGGACAAAGCCGTTGTCATTGTATGTCACAATTTTGCCGCCCAGTGTGCGATCTTTCTCAATCAGCACGTAGTCAAGCGGAAGGCCTGCTTCTTTAGCCTTCTCTTGTAAATGGTAAGCAGCGGCTAAGCCGGTAATGCCTCCACCGATAATAATGACTTTTTTCAAATTGACCATCCCTTCCTGGCCTACTTTAACGGCGTTAAAATGCGTTGAGTGCTACATCGGATAGTACGTGAATGAATTTTGCAGAAGTGTTTAAGGCCGCTGCGCGTTGGAAGTTTAAGCCGAGGGCTGCAGCATGATTTTTTTGGGCGACGTCAATATCATAAAGGGTTTCAATATGATCTGTAGTAAAGCCGATTGGAACTACCAGCACATCTTTTTTACCTTGAGCGGCCAACTTGTCCATCACTGCTTCTACTTCAGGTCCCAACCACTCACCATGGCCGCCGCCTTTGCTTTGAAAAGCCAACTGCCAATTCTTTAGCCCTGTTTTAGCAACCAGAGCGGCAATTGAACCCTCCAACTGAGTGAGATACGGATCCCCGCCGGCAATATGAGCTTGTGGAAGACTGTGTGCGCTAAAAATGATTTCGACTGCTGAGCGTGATACCGGGTCAAAGCGTTCAAGCGCTGCTGACAGATTATCGGCCAAGGCCTCAATCAACAGGGGGTGATCATACCAACTGCCGGGAAAAGTAAACTTTAAAGGCAGATCCAGTTCTGCCCGGGCTGATTCAATCGCCTCGGTATATGCGCCATTAGTAACTCCGGCTACGTATGGAGAAAGGCTGAGGGCAACAGCTTCGCTGACCCCGTCTTGCACCATGTTGACCAGAGTATCCTTGATCAATGGATGCCAATGAAGCGTACCGACATAGCACCGGTAGGTTTGCCGCTCGGTATTAAGTTCTTGCTCGATCAATTGGGCCTGCTGCCGCATAACTTCTGGCAAGGGAGATTTACCGCCAATCAAACGATAGCGTTCAACCATTCGCACCACTAATGGCGCCGGGGGTTTTCGCCCGCCCATAATACTGGTCATAAACGGTTCTACAGCGGCAAGTGAGTCCGGACCGCCAAAGGACAACAGCAGGATACCTTTTGGCTGAGATGTGCAACCCATGATTTTAGTCCTCCTGAAGTTGTTCCAGGGGCAGCCGGCTATATTTGTGCACAGCATCGACCATGATCTGCACTTTTTCCACCGGGGTGTCCTTTTGAATACCATGCCCAAGGTTAAAAATGTGACCGGGCCGTTTAGCTGCCTTGGCTAAAATACGCTTAACCTTCCGCTCGATGACCTCTTGCGGTGCAAATAAGGCTAGGGGTTCAAGGTTACCTTGTACGCCGACATCATAACCAAGCCGTTGCCAGCCTTCAGCCAGGTCTACGCGCCAATCAAGGCCAATTACGTCTCCACCTGCTTCTTTAACCAGTTCCAACAGTGTGGAGGCATTATTAGCAAAGTGAATTACCGGGACGCCTGTGGCTTTTAAACCTTGCATTACGTAACGGGAATGGGGGAGAACAAATTCTTGATAGTCGTCTGGGGCAAGGCAGCCGACCCAGGAATCAAAAACCTGTACAGCCTGAGCGCCGGCAGCAATTTGCGCCTTCAAGTAACGGACTACAACTTCAGAGATTTTTTTCATGAGGCTGTGCCAAACCTCGGGTGCTTCGTACATCATCCGTTTGCAATTAAGGTAATTTTTTGACCCGCCGCCTTCAATCATATAACTGGCCAAGGTGAAAGGAGCCCCGGAAAACCCGATCAAAGGTACTTTTCCCGCCAATTCATGGCGGATCATCCGGACTGCTTCAAGGACATAAGGCGTTGCTTCCTCGGGATCAATTACTCTCAGGAGGTCAACATCTTTCTGAGAACGAACGGGATTATGAATTACCGGGCCCTCGTCTTTGGCGAACTCTAATTGAATCCCCATTCCTTCGAGCGGCAGCAAAATATCGGCAAAGAGAATCGCGGCATCTATGCCAAATTTATTGACTGGCTGCAGGGTTACCTCTGCGGCTAATTCTGGAGATTTGCACATTTCCAAAAAGGTATGTTTACTACGGATAGCCATATATTCTGACATGTAACGACCAGCTTGCCTCATTAACCAAACCGGAGTAAATTCAGTCTGTTCGCGGCGACAAGCCTTGAGAAATTCTTGATTCATATAGTTACTCCTTTCATGAGTAAATTAGACTTGCGGCAAACTCATAAGGTCTGAGTTTGTACTGAAAAGAGCAAGTCATCTTAACCAAGGGAAATTCGACATCTGTCTTATGTTTCCCTTTTTATCTACTTTGTTTATTGTTCACCAGATGCTTTCGCCAGATACTGTCCGCTGAATTAATAACAAGAATGCATTAAACACATGCAAATAAGCGATTAGACGTAACCAATCATACGCGGTACACTAGTGACGTTGCAAAAGTCCAGAAAGGGATGAATTTTTTCGTGCCGTACATCGAAACAGGAACATCACTGTACCGGCGAGTCTTAATTTGTATGTTATTGGGCAGTATTGTTACGTTTGCCGTTCTCTACGCACCCCAACCATTGATTAATGTATTTTCAGACCAATTCCATGTTTCAGCAGCAACCGCAAGTTTAAGCATTTCGCTTTCGACCATTGCTTTGGCAGTTGGCTTGTTATTTGTATCAATGCTTTCAAATGCGTGGGGGCGAAAGGGGATTATGAGCATTTCTCTCCTGCTGACCTCGGTGTTAGCCATTTTATCACACTTTAGTGTAAGCTTTCAGGTTCTACTCGTGATTAGATTTCTTGAAGGACTGTGCGCTGCCGGCTTTCCTGCGACGGCCATGGCCTATCTGAACGAAGAGATATCACCGCGCAGTCTTGGCGGGGTAATGGGGGTTTATGTAGCGGGGACTTCAATTGGCGGCTTTTTCGGCCGGGTGGTCATCGGAGCCTTGACTGATATTATTTCGTGGCGATTCGCCTTTCTTGCCCTGGGCGTTTTCAGCCTCCTGGCCAGCATGTGGTTTTGGCGGAGTTTACCTGAGTCAAAACATTTTCACCGTGTGCCAATTTCCCTGCACAACTTGGTATTCCGGTTTAAAGGCGTGCTAAATAAGAAATTGATGCTGATTTATCTGATCGCTTTCTTGCTTATGGGCAGTTATGTTGCGCTTTACAACTATATCGGCTATCCGTTAACGCGGGCACCGTATAATTTAAGTCAAACCGCGATCGGACTCATCTTTGTGGTTAATCTAATGGGTACGTTTAGTTCAATTTTGTTTGGTAAATTGTCTGCCCGCTATCAGCGGGCGCACTTGATCGTCTTGGCTTCGGCAATTTTATTGCTTGCAGCCTTATTCACGTTGAACGATAATCTCTACGTCAAGATTTTAGGCGTGATGATCTTTGCCTTTGGCTTTTTTGCCGGTCATTCGGTCGCAAGCGGCTGGGTTGGCGTGGTATCGCCCACCGGAAAGAAGGCGGAATCCGCTGCACTGTATTTATTGTTCTATTACACCGGATCCAGCTTTGTCGGCTGGGGCGGCGGCTTCTTTTTGACCGACTTAGGTTGGGGCGGATTAATTGCCATGATCTGTACGCTTATTGTACTGTGTGCGGGATTAGCCCTATGGGTGAAGAAGACAGGACAAACAGACCCCATCGAGTTGCCATCGGCAGCAGCGCATAATGGCGGTTATGCGGCACAAAGCCTAAATGGTTAGGGCTTAACCGCAACATCGTACTATAAATTACCGGTGAAAAGAGTTGTAAAAAGGAAGGAACCGTAGCCCCATTTCTCACGGGGATATGGTTCCTTTTTTTGGGCAGAGCCTGTTTGCTAATTACTAAGGGTCTAATATTTTACGGTCTTCTGGACAGTTGTTTTATTTCCCGCCGTATCGTAGGCGATGACGGTAAGGGTATGGTAGCTATTAGTCCGTTTCCCTTTGTAGTAGGCCTCATACGGCGCACTGAAGTCAGTCGCAATCAGCCTTCCATCGAAGTAAAATTCGACTTTCTTTACCCCAACGTTATCGCTGGCATTAGCACTAAGCTTAATGCTGTTTTTATAAACCGTATAGGTAAACGAAAGGGACGGTGCCAGAGTGTCAGTGGTAGTTGACGTGGATGTACCTGAGGTGGATGTTGCTGACGTCGACGTGGAAGAAGTGTCTGATGACGTGGTCGTAGTGGAGGTAGGGGTTGAGGACGTTGTAGTTGACGTCGAAGTTGCGGTTGAAGTTGAATCGGTTGTGGTAGTGCTGCCGCTGGAAACGGAACCTGAAGTCGATGCACTAGTGGTGTCGGTGGTTGAGGCTGTGGATGAAGTTGTGGTCGTGGTTGTAGTCGAAGAAGTGGTAGACGAAGTTGAGGTCGAAGTAGTGCCGGAAGAGAATTTGGCTCGGATTGCGGTGTAATTGTTCGGGTCTTCTTCGCCAAGACGCCAAATCGCGATACCGTTAATATTGTACTTGTTAACAATGTCCAGTAACGTACTGAAAGAAGTGGCATCTTCAAACCACACTTCATGGGATACGCCATTTACTGTATAGGAGTAATGTGGACCGTTCTGGGCATCTTCGGTAATCACTGCTCCGTACGTGTTTGCCGTAGCGATAGCTTGGCTATAGGTAATTCCTTTACCCTGCGAACCAACCCAATCGTAACCGTAGTTTGGCACGCCGAGTTCTACTTTGGCCGCCGGTACAGCTGAAACGGTGTAAGCGACTACTTGGTCAACCCAACTGGCGGGGGCAATTGAACCGGCAGTAGAGGTGTTCCAGTGATAGTCGTAAGCCATCACCCTGATTTTATCAGCCGCCTGGCCGATGGCTACGTAGTCTTCGCCGCCGGGGCCATTCCAGTTAGCGGTTGAACTGGTTTTAGCCTGGAGAGTAACCACCAACAGCTTACCCCTGGTATGTAACGCTGCAGACAGGTTTTGAATAAAAGCACTGTAAGCGGCTTTATCTGTTGTCAGGATGTTTTCGTAGTCGATATCAATGCCGGTGTAACCCATGGATGTAACTTTATTCACAATATTAGTGATATTAGTTTGGGCCAGAGTCGGATTATTAATGATGCTTGATACGAGGGTAGCGTTAAATTCATTGCTGATCAGGGGAATAAGGTTTTTGTTATTCGTCTGAGCATAGGAGATAATGGAACTGTCTTCTGAGTTCGCTAAAGGCACCAATTCGCCGGAGCTGCCTAAATCGTACCAAAAGGGAGATAATTCATTGAAAATGTCCGGATTGTTTTGGGCAACGCTCATCGCTCGATTCTGATCCCAATAAGGAATCCAACCGGCGACGGACTTTGTGAGGGTGGTTGCCGCGGTAACCGGAGCAACAGGGACGGTGAAACCTAACAAGGAGAACGAGAGGATAGCTGAAGTAAGAAAGTGGAAACGGCGGCGCCATTTTTGTTGCATAGTCTCACCCTTTCAAGGTAAATAAAGATAAATGTGTAAAAGTTCACAAATCCCCTGACATGATATACGAACAAGCAACACTGTTTTGTGGGGGTCAATTTACTCCAGGATATAAATTATTTTATTAGTAAGTCGAGCGAAGAAGGTTGTCAGACAGGTCTTTAGTGGCAAACTGCCACTGTGAAAAATGACCTGAAACGGAAAGCACGAAAAAGCAGGAAAATTGCTGGCTATCCAGAACATACCATTGAGGTTGAAGGGGGAGAACCGATGACAGAGCTAGGGTATGTCAGCGTAGAGGGCAAGAAATTACGCCAGGGATTTACGACGGGTTCTTGTGCGGCAGCAGCAGCCAAGGCTGCGGTGTTGTTATACACAAACCGGGTTGTACCGGAGCATGTCGATATTGATTTACCCAATGGCGGAAGTTTAAGATTATCGGTTAAAGCGGGAGAGCTCACCGCAAAAGGGGCAATGTGCTGTGTCATTAAGGATGGGGGAGATGACCCGGACATAACCCATGGCCTGGAAATTTGGGCGGAAGTACTGCCATCACCTGCTCACGAAATAATTATGCAAGCTGGGATAGGGGTTGGGACTGTTACGAAACCGGGTTTGCAGGTACCGGTGGGTGAACCGGCGATTAATCCTGTGCCGCGGCAAATGATTGAGCATTCGGTGCGAGAGGTATTGCCGCCCGGAGGGGGAGCAACGGTAATTATTTCGGTTCCTGCCGGGACAGAGGCAGCCAAGAAAACGCTTAATCCCAAGCTGGGGGTTATCGGCGGAATTTCAATCCTGGGTACTACCGGGATTGTGCAACCAATGTCAGAAGAAGCATTTAAAGCATCGTTAATTCCTCAATTGGTACAGGCCAAAGGCTATGGGCATCAAGCGATTGTCTTAGTTCCGGGCCGGATTGGGGCGAAACGGGCACACGAGACCTTTGGCATTCCTGCTGAGGCAGTGGCCGAAATGAGTAATTTTGTCGGATTTATGCTGATGGAATGTGTGGCACACAACATCAACGAAGTCATTATCATGGGCCACATCAGTAAATTAATTAAGGTAGCAGCGGGCATTTTCCATACTCATAACCGGGTAGCGGATGCACGCCTGGAGACGCTTGCGGCACATTGTGCCTTGCTGGGTATGCCACAGGCTGACTTGCAGCGGCTGATGCAGTGTGTTACCGTTGAGGGTGCTCTTGCCATTGTGCAAGAGTCAGGGCTTCAAGCAGTATATGAAATTTTAGCCCGGCAAGTGAGTAAACGTTCAACCGAGCATGCCTATGGCCAATTAAAAGTAGGTACGGTATTATTAAATATGGCCGGCGATATTTTAGGAATTGACCCGGAAGCAGGATTTATTGCTAAAAAACATGGCTGGCAAGTAAAAATTTAACGTATTTTTTATACTTATTTATCAGTCTAAAAGCAGGATATTATAAATAAATGTTGAAATTGTTAGACTAATTAGAAATTTTAATTAAAGAATAGATAGGTTTTCCGTTTGCGGAAACGAAGAGGGAAGCCGGTTTAAGCCGGCGCGGTCCCGCCACTGTAACAGGGAGTCACCCCAAAGGAGCGTTCGGGTTCAAGCACTACTGAACTGCGAATTCGAACTTGCTCGGCCACTAAGCAGATAGCTTGGGAAGGCATGGGGTGGTTATGAACTGGAGCCAGGAGACCTGCCTATCTAGCCATACCGTTTGAACCTACGAGGTATAGGGAGGTTAGGGTGTAGGTATATGTAGCCTACTTTGCTGAAAATAAC
>DATAMA010000175.1:0-4242 GCA_036260765.1 Desulfobacteria bacterium
AACCTAAAGGGCCGACGGAGGTATTTACCTTTGGAACAATACTATCACGGCTTAAAACTTGACCCCTTTCAACAGGAGGCAATTCAGGCAATTAATGAAGGTGCTTCCGTCGTTGTAGCTGCACCGACGGGGACCGGCAAAACTTTGGTTGCCGATTATCTCGTCGAGAAAACAATCCAATCAGGCCGGCGCATTGTGTATACCGCGCCGATCAAGGCTTTGAGCAAC
Source organism: Desulfobacteria bacterium (assembly GCA_036260765.1). Lineage (GTDB taxonomy): Bacteria > Bacillota > Desulfitobacteriia > Desulfitobacteriales > JAJXUE01 > DATAMA01. The sequence goes on from DATAMA010000175.1 coordinate 229, forward strand.
CAAAAATACAAGGATTTTAAACATACATTTGGCGAAGACCTTATCGGGATCATGACCGGGGATATTGTGATCAACCCTACTGCCCCGGTGCTGATTATGACTACTGAAATTTTCCGCAATCAGGTAATCACCGATGATCCGGGATTAGATAAGATTTCCTACCTCATTCTGGATGAAATACACTGGCTCAATGACGAAGACAGAGGAACCGTCTGGGAGGAATCGATCATTCTCGCACCACCGGGCATTAAGCTGCTCGGCTTAAGCGCTACGATAGCCAATTCCGGGCAGTTGGTTCGCTGGATGTCTGCCGTTCGGGGTGAACCGGTCAGATTAATCGAGGAACAACAGCGGGCTGTACCCCTTGAGTACTACTACTTTACGAAAGAAACCGGGCCTGTCGACCTGGAACGGCTGTGGGAATATTACCGCGGCTTGCGCACCAAGAATGGTTTAGCGGAGAAGAATCAGCCAATTGAGTCATCGACCCATTTGGATCTGATCAAGGCGATCAAAAGCCAGTACCTTCCCACCTTGTATTTTGTCTTCAGCCGCAAACAGTGTGCACTTAAAGCACGCGAACTTGCCCTGCACCATAATTTTTTGCGGTCTGCGGATAAGCGCCGGGTTGAAAGCTTATTTTTGGCCCAGTTTGGTCCGGAAGATACCTGGAGTGCCTCTACCCGCTTGTTAAGACGCCTCTGCACTAAAGGCATTGCCTTCCACCACGCCGGGCTCCTGCCCGGGCAAAAAAGTGTGGTTGAAGACCTGTTCGCGTCACGGCTCATTCAAGTACTTTACTGTACGGAGACCTTCAGTGTTGGGATCAACTTTCCGGTTAAATCAGTCTGCTTTGATGCCCTGGAAAAGTTCGACGGGCGTCAGTTTCGCGGTCTGGCTAATCATGAATTTTTTCAGATGTCCGGTCGAGCCGGCAGACGCGGGACTGATTCAGTCGGTTATTCCTTCGCCCTCGTTGACCTAAACTATATGGAAAAGACCCCACCCCCAATGTTCGACTTGAGTAAGCTTGAACCGCTAAACAGCCAGTTCAAACTTTCCTATAACTCGGTGTTGAACCTGAGCCAGTCATTAGATGACAGTAAGATTGCCACCTATTTCGAACGCAGCTTTGCCGCCTATATAGACACTGAAAGGACCGAATCTTTACGTAACGAATTGGCTGACCTGGAGAAACAGTTTACCACCATCAACGCAGAAGTTTGCCCGGAAATCACCTCGTTTATCTGTCCGCTTAAATACCGGCCAAAGTCGCGGGAACTAGCCCGGCTGAAAAGGGCTTTCGGGCGATTGGGCGCTCGGGGCCAGCAAAAAATCTATGGCCGCCAAATGGCCAAAAAAATAAAACAACTGACAAAACACTTAAGTCTATCACCCAAAGACTGCCACGTGGAGCAAATTAACCGCTGTCGTGAGCTGATAAAACCGCATCACCGCCATGAACTGGCGATCGGCGAGCTAAGGAAACGGCTGACCGCTCCGCCGGCCAAAGAAACGTTTCTCCGGGACTATTACGATAAACTCGCCCACCTCGAGCAATTGGGCTATTTGCGGGAACGCACGTTGCTTGCCCGCGGGGTCTGTGCAAGCCGCATCTATGTACAGGAATTGCTGGTAACAGAACTTATTTTTAGCGATATCTTTGCCTCACTGAGCGATGACCAACTGAATGCCTTGCTGGCATGCGTCGATTTTGAAGCGCGCAAGAATGACTACTTTAACCGGGCACACGTATTGGACATGACCCCGGTGTTGGATATCATCAAATATCTGGAACGCGTTTGTGGTGAAGGAGTATGCCGTTTTGACCACCGCGTGGCTCCGCTCGCCTATGCCTGGAGTCAAGGCAGCCCATTTACAGATGTACAGAAATTGTGTAACCTTGATGAAGGAGATATCATCAGCGTTTTCCGCCGTACCATCGACCTCCTGCGGCAAATGCGGGACGCTGTAACCGATCCTGACCTGAAAGCCCGTCTCAAGGATTGTATGCAGAAATTGGACCGTGATGAGGCAGCGATAGACCTCTAACTTAAAAAACCACACTTGAGTTTACCGACTCAAGTGTGGTTTTTGGTTTAATATAGGCTGATGCCGTACTTGTTTAAAACTGCTTTGCGAAATTTGTCCTTGCAGTTACAGGTACCAATGCAATGACACAGTTCTACTTCAATGATTCCAATCAGGTGGTGTTTGATCACGCCAAAATTGATCAACGTCTTTTGCGTATTATTCAACGCCTTTTTTAATTTTATACAGGCGAAACTGTCGATTACCAATAGCAATATGTACAGCCAGTAGTAGTAGCGGTCGGCGCCAGCCCCCCACGCTATTGGCACCAGCGTTACTAGGAATGCTGTTCCCACCGTTACTTTCCAGGATAACTCATTTCTTTTTGCCAAATACATCTGATGATGTCTACGTATTAATTCATCGAGGACCTGCCGAATTCTCGGATTTCCGTTCAATAACTCCGTTAGCGTTGGCTCTGCAAGTCCAGGCGTAACAGCTACGGCCATTGTTTCCTCCTCGACTCCTTATTCGTTGTGGCTAACCATATCGTGATAAATGGCAGCCCCTCTGGCGGCAGAAAATTCGGGATTTCTTAATTCCCGGAGCGGTTTTCCCCATACTCGGTTCAGGACTTGCCCGATCAGGTGCAGCCTGGCCATGCCGCCTACCAATACTATTTCATCCAGGTTGGCCAAAGATTCCCCGGCAGCATCTAATGCCTCGGTCAGTACCTGCATAACACAGGGTTTCCCTGTAGCGGCCACTACAGCCGGAAGAACCACTTTGTCGTACGTTTTTTTGTCAATGCTCGTATCAATTAATTTTTTCCCAGCCGGCCCATAAACCGTGAGCGGTACCGCCAGGTCATTGAACGCGTCTGGGGGTAAATTGGTCGAGTTAACCTGAGCATCAATCTGATCACTTAATTCGCATTTTAAACGCTCAGCCTCAAGCTGAATTTGCCGCCTTAATTCCGGGGTCAGTTCACCTTCGCTAAGTAACCCGTTCGCCCGGGCTTGTTCTACCAGATAGTCCGCAAAAGTCGTGTCAAAGTCTCTACCGCCCACTTTCCCCCAGTACGGTTTGGTCAAATAATGCGCCGACCATGCGCCGTCCTCGGCCCGAATCTCGAACAGGCTCGCCGTGGTAAAGTTTTCACCAATATCCACCACCGCAACTTTTGTGCTGTTTTGGAAGTCGAATTGATGATATGCCTTTCCATAACGCATTTGGTGCAGTTGCATATCGAATAAAGCGGCAAGGCCGGAAGGAATAAAGTTGCTTTCCTCTAAATCGGGGATCTCAACCAAAACCGCCTTTTTGAACGCGGCCAACTGAGCCGGTGAAAGATAGTCGGGATAGGCGACAGAACATCGGGCAAAATCGCCAAACATCCCCGCCTGGTCCTTCAGTCCGGCGACGAGAAGTCCAAGCAGTTCCTGCACGTCCAACTCATGATCATCGACGGTTAAGCTTGTTTGCCCTGCTGCCACAAGTCCAAGCGGTGAATACAGGCGCTCCGCCTGTCTGGCCCATTTCAGTTTCGCTGCTCGCCCGATCTCCGGTTTACTTACGCCAGACAGATATACCACCGCCGGCAGGGCTGTATGGGTACTTCCATGGTCATTTAATCTGATGACCTCAGAGGTGGCAAACTGGCCGATAACTCGATAGGCGGCCATTGCCAGGTTACCGCTGCCAATGTGCACACCAATTTTACGTGCTTCCACCATTCAAATCACCTTTCCGTCAAACGTACGGGACAATATGTGTGCGGGCGCTCTAAATTCAACCGCGGCAAAACGAGTTCACTCCCGGTAGTAAGCGATAAGCGAATGAGTTCTGCCTGCGGGAGCGTCGCAGGCAAACCGAGTTTCTTGGCTGTTGCCAACACACCCAGCGCCTCATTGACCTTGTCCGCGGCAATTAACCGGTCGAGATAAAGATTTAGGGTCTTTAGAGCGGCTTGATACAGGCTGG
>DATAMA010000188.1:0-8211 GCA_036260765.1 Desulfobacteria bacterium
GGTGGAGAGCGTTATACCAGAAACGGCAGCTTTCACCTGGACGGCGGTACTTTGCGAACTGCCGAAGGTTATCCGGTACTGTTCGTTGACAACAACGGTCAAACTGTGAGCAACGTTCAACTTGCCTCAGGGTTTAAGATAAATACGGACGGCACCGTGATCGATCAACAAGGAAGGTCGTTGCGGTTAAAGGTTGTCGAAGGCCCTGTGCAGAGCTTCAATCGTGAAACCAACTTGGGGCAGTCCTTATATGCGGCAAACCAAGCACCGCAGTTGGCAAACGGTAATATCGTGGTTCATCAAGGAATGATCGAGCACTCTAATGTTGACCTTGCCGGCCAAATGACGCATATGATTACGGTTATGCGGGCTTATGAGGCAAACCAAAAAGCAATTCAGGCGCAAGACGGCCTAACGGACAAGGCGGCAAACGAGGTCGGAAAAGTATAAAGCAAACCAGAGGGGGTTAGCCGTCGTGAGTACAGCGCAATTAGTAGTTTTTAGATTGGAACGCGAAGAATATGGCGTACCGATCGAGCACGTCCGAGAAATAACGCGCTTGACTGAGGTGCGTTCTGTGCCAGATGCGCCCAACTACATTAAGGGACTAATCAATTTACGCGGACAAGCTGTGCCGGTTGTAAACCTGCATCAGCGATTTGGCTGTGAACCGAGCGGAAACGACTGTGAGCTGAAAGATGATGGTTCAGAGAATGCTTTTGCCCTGATTACGGAGTTCGAGGGAAACCTCATCGGGCTTGGCGTTGATCAGGTACAAGAGGTAAGAACGGTTGAGAATATTGATCCGCCGCCGACGATGATTAAAGTCCCGTTTATAACCGGAATTATTAATCTGCCGGACCGGATTATCATGCTGCTAGATTTGGAAATGATGCTGCGGGAAAGCGGTTTAGAAGAGCTAAGTATCAATGAGGAGGGTTAAGGGTGACGCCTATTGCGCAGTTACTATTAAATCTGATCTCAACGGACTCAGCGGCAAACACTGGTATTACATCTGACAATAGTTTGTCTGACCTGGATTCGTCAGATAAGCTATTGTTTTTCAATCTATTAGAAACATTTCTGCAGGCAGAAAATACCGAGTCACCGGACATGGCGGCGCCGGCTTCAACAAACTATAGTCGGGCAAGTAACAGCGGTCCGGTTGAACAAATCATTGATAAGGCAGCCAGCAAATATGGCGTAAATCAACAACTGATTAAAGAAGTAATCAGGGCTGAATCATCTTTTAACCAAGAAGCCGTCTCTTCCGCAGGCGCGCAAGGACTGATGCAGCTGATGCCGGCCACTGCTGCAGCATACGGTGTGACCAATCCCTTGGACCCGAGCCAAAATATTAACGCGGGAACGCATCTGATTAGGGATTTGCTAAATCAGTTTCAGGGAAACGTTTCTCTGGCATTGGCTGCATATAATGCCGGCAGCGGCGCAGTCCAAAAGTATCACGGTATCCCACCTTATGCTGAGACGAAAGCCTATGTGAGTAAAATTATCTCTCGCTTGGATGGGATAGATAAGAAAGTGTAGGTAAGAATCATGAACCAGGAAGCACAGATGGTGATAGTACGAGTCGGTAAAAGTCGTTTCGCGCTCGACGTCCAGCTGATTCGCGAAATTATCAAGCTGAAGCCGATCACTCCAATCCCCCATGCGCCGGGTTTTGTCGAGGGACTAATTAACCTCAGGGGGCAGATTGTCAGCGTTATCAATCTGGGCCAAAGACTATCTTCACTGGAAAAAGGCTTTGAATTTAATGCGGAACCACAGCCTTTGACTGAGGAACGCATTGTTGTCATGAACCAGGGGGGAGAGTTGATCGGGCTGCGTGTGGATGCGGTTGACCAGGTGATGACGATTGACGCAGACAGCCTTGAACATCCTGATGAAAGCGGTAAACAACAAGCCCAAGGTATCGTAGATGGGGTCTTTCAAACAGGGGACAGTTTGGTGTTAAAGCTAAAAAGCGGGTTACTGCTGCAACCACTGAATCAGGAAGGGGTAGGATAATGAGCTCTAATGACGAGTACATGGGCCTGTTTCTTGCTGAAATGGAGGAACAATTAGAAACGCTTAACCAGTGTGTTCTGGCCCTGGAACAATCTGACCGTGACCCGGAAACCATAAACCGCTTGTTTCGGGTAGCCCATACGCTAAAGGGTTCTTCGGCAACCATGGGTTTTGAACTGATGGCGGAACTCACCCACCGGATGGAAAATTTGCTTGATGACGTTAGAAACGGTAAGATTGAGATTAGTGAGTCCTTAATCGATGCGCTGTTTGCTTGTCTGGATCAATTACAAAGTTGGCGTGATACCTTGGCAGGGGGCAGCCAGGACCTCGAGCCGGCTGCCGACCTGCTAGGCAGCCTTGAGAAGTTAGGGCAAAGCAGTGATGCTTCACCAACGAGTGACATGTCGGAATTGAATTTGACTGACACAGTAATTGCTAACAGCAAAGCCTTTCTAGCCCAAAACTGGTGGGTTGGGTCAGTAAATATAAAAATTGCCGATGATTGTATGATGAAGGGCGTCAGGGCCTTCTTGGCTTATAACGAGGCCAAACAATGGGGAGAAGTACTTTCAACCTCTCCGACTGCGGACGACTTGTCTGAAGGTGCATGCGATGGGAATTTACTGATGTGGTTGGCAATCTCAAACCGTGACGAGATTGAGCAGTTTCGCGCTTCACTACAAGAAATTCCGGAAATAACGGAAGTTTCGCTGAGTGCCTGGTCAGATTCTGCTGAGAAACAAAAAGACTTAAGTCTTACCGCGCCTGAAAATTCAACTGTAGTACACCCCGGCGGATCGAGTGCAAAAGCTGCTGATAAAAACAAACAGTCCACTCACGGTGCACAAAAAGCAACAAAAGCAGATGGTCAAGGCAAGGTGAGCGAGGCAAACGAATATCTGCGTATTGAGGCAAACAAGCTGGACGATTTAATGAACTTACTCGGTGAATTGGTTATTGACCGGGCCAGATTAACCCAGATTGAATCGGAGCTTGAGCGTAAATATGGGGCAGAGGGAACAGAATCCTTGGGAGAGGTGTCCCAACACATCTCTCTGGTTTCGAGTGAACTACAGGAATGCCTGTTAAAACTCCGGATGTCACCAATGTCGCTTGTTTTTGGGCGATTGCCCCGAATTGTACGGGACTTGTCACACCAATTGGGCAAAGAGGTAAATCTTCGGTTGGAAGGGGAAGAAACCGAGTTAGACCGGTCAGTTATTCAAAATATCTTTGAACCGTTGATTCATCTAATCCGGAATTCTTTAGACCACGGGCTGGAAACCTCAGAAGAGCGCATTGCCCAGAACAAACCGCCGCAAGGTGAATTGTTGATCAAGGCAGAGCAAGTTGGCGGCGATATCCTGATTACGGTGAAAGACGACGGACGGGGAATAGATGCAAACTTGATCCGCCAAACAGCCGTTGAGCGGGGTGTCGTTAGTGCCAGCGACGCTAAGGTAACAAGTGACCTGGAAGCGCTTAACTGGATTTTCCAACCGGGGTTCTCCACACGCAAAGAGGTTACAGAGGTTTCCGGACGTGGGGTCGGTATGGATGTAGTTAAACACAAGGTAGAGGAAATGCACGGCCGGATTCAACTGGAAAGCGTGCTGGGCTCAGGAACTTTAACCAGTATCACATTACCGCTCACATTAGCGGTAATTCGTGCATTGCTTGTAGACGTTGGCGGAGACGCTTACACCATTCCCTTGGGAAATGTGATCGAAACGTTGCGGATACCCCGTAAGGATGTTGTGCAACTAGGGGTTAATCAGGCGGTTGTGGTACGCGGTAAAACCGTATCGTTAATAAACCTGCTTGAATGGTGCAGCAGCCAGACACAGGCTACAGCAGATGACTATATCTCGATTGTTTTAGTCTCCAGTGGAGTTCGCCAGGCAGGCTTAGTCGTAAGCAACTTTATTGGCGAACAGGAAGTAGTGGTTAAGCCTCTGGATAAATACTTGGGCAGGTTGCAAGGTTTCTCCGGGGCAACATTGTTAGGAGACGGACGTGTTTCTTTGATTTTTGATATTCCAGCGTTGCTTCAGGGAGTAGATGTATTTTTAAAAAGGCAAGCCGGATAGGCTAGATAAAGAAAACCCAGTGCACATGCACTGGGTTTTCTTTATCTATACAGGGTCTAGGCATATTTTTTAGCAAATTTGCCGAAACGAAACAACCGTAAACCAAAGTTAGTTAGGGGTTCAATCTGGCGGCTGAATTTCCACATCAGGCGGCCACAGATAATGCCTACTACCATTCCGGCCAAGACATCGGTAGGCCAATGCACGCCTGCGTAAACTCGGGCAATAGCATTTAGTACTGCCAATAAAGTAAACGAAATACGTACCCACTTAGCGGACTTTCCCCATGACCCGGCGGCAAAGCCGAAACTGCCGGTAGTATGATCGCTGGGGAATGAGGCATCTGGGCTATGGGGAATAAGTTGGGTGAATGACCCTTGGGGTAGTACTCTGAATGGGCGCGGCCTAAACCAAATGTGCGAAATTATGATGTTAATAATTAAACCGAGAACCCCGGCTAATCCCATAATCACCAAGGCATGGCGTTCCTTGACAGTTGGTCTGGGCAATGCAAACCAAGCGATAACGAATAAGACAATGTAGACTTCCAGGGAATAGTTAGCAATTACCGCCATAAACCGGTCAAGAAACGGATGGTGGCCTGCAGCACCGTTAATTAAATGATATAATTTTAAATCAAACGAGTTCACTGGTTTATACCTCATCTCTAGTCATAACATTTTTACATTTATTTTAAATGATAAAACTAAAAATTTCATTAGAATTAATCAAAGTTTGTCGAAAAAAATCCAACTTGCATTTGGCACGATCTGGGACTACTATGAGATTAGTCCTGCCGGAAATTTTTAACACGGATGTGGTACTTATTGATGGCTAACAAATGGAAAACGCTAAACAGTCAAATCAAGTTTAGTTCTCCTTTTTTAAAACTCGTTGCGGATCATTGCGCACATCAAGAAAACGGTACGAATCACACTTTTTATCGCTTGGAGCTAAGAGATTGGGTAAATATTGTGCCAATTACGCCGCAGGGCGAAGTAATTATGGTCCGTCAGTATCGCTGGGGATGCGGATGTGAGACGCTGGAGGTTCCCGGCGGTACATTGGATTCCCTAGAAGAACAGCCTTTAGCCGGAGTCAAACGAGAGCTGAAAGAAGAAACCGGGTTTGATTGCGATGAGATCGTTCATCTGGGAAGTGTTGCGGTTAACCCGGCAATGCAAGACAATCATTGCCACTTTTTCCTGGCGTTAAATGTTGACAGGCAAGGCGAGCAAGAGTTAGACGAAACTGAGGATATCAGTCTGGAATTAATTCCGCTGGACAAAATCATTCCTTTAATTCTCGATGGTACGATCCGGCACTCCCTGGCGATCCAGAGCCTGCTTTACGCCCTGTTAAGTTTGGGCAAAACCGCTAATTGGCCGCAGCTAAATTTCACCGGCCAGTTGTAAACGAAGATGATCTTAGCACTTGTAAGCACCTGCTGTTGTTAACGGCAGGTGCTTTTAATTCATTGGCCTGTGCAAAACAGGGTCAAGCAGGTCCCGTATAGTTACCGAGGGAGGGGCAAAAACTAAACGAATGAAAGGAGGTACGGGTGTTGAAAAGTACGGTATACGAATGCTTTAAACGGACAGGTTTTTCAAGGCGGGACTTTATCAAATTTTGTACAGGCATGACGGCGCTGCTAGGCCTGGACTACGCCGAATTTCCCCGGATAGTTCAGGCGCTGGAGACAAAACCAAGGTTGCCGGTAATATATTTAAGCCTTCAGGAATGCACGTGTTGCGGTGAATCATTTATTCGTTCGGCTCACCCCTTGGCATCAGACTTAATCCTGAATTTGATTTCGCTTGACTATATGGAACCGCTGCAGGCAGCGGCCGGGATTCAGGCGGAAGATGCCCGGCGGAAAACACAAGTAAACTACAAAGGCAAGTACCTGGTAATTGTTGAGGGGAGCGCGCCTGTCGGTGACGGGGGCATCTATACGACCATTGGCGGGGCCAGTGCGGTGAGCTTGCTGCAGGAAACGGCACGAGACAGTCTCGCTGTCATCGCTTACGGCTCCTGCGCGACGAATACCTGTATTCAAGGGGCTTATCCCAATCCGACTGCGGCCCGCTCAGTGAAGGAAGTTATCAGGGATAAACCGGTAATCGATGTACCTGGCTGTCCACCCATCGCGGAAGTAATCAGCGGCGTAGTTGTCCATTACCTTACTTTCGATCGACTTCCAGAACTGAATAGAATGCAGCGGCCCAAAGCCTTCTATAATCACCGCAACCACGATAACTGCCAGCGCCGGCCATATTTTGATGCCGGGATGTTTGTTCAACAATTCGATGATGAGGGAGCAAAACAAGGTTGGTGCTTGTATAAGGTGGGGTGCAAAGGGCCGGTTACCTATAATGCCTGCCCGACTACGCAATGGAATGAAGGAACAAGTTGGCCGGTCAAGTCCGGGCACCCGTGTATTGGTTGCTCTGAGCCGGGGTGGTATGACAATAATACACCCTGGTACACGCATTTGGCCGGAATTCCTAACTCAGCGATTGGACGAAATGCCGATCAGATTGGGGTAGCGGCAGTTGGCCTAAGTGCTTTAGGTGCAGTAGCTCATGCTACCGCAACAGGGGTTATAAAAGGCCGCGAGAAACGGCACAACAATAAACAAGACCTCAAATAACGGAATTCAAAGGAGATTTCAACATGGCTCAACGAGTAATTGTCGATCCGATTACGCGGATTGAGGGTCATCTCAGGATTGAAGTAATCACTGAAGGCGGTAGAATTACCGATGCCATGAGTTCGGGTACGGTTTTCCGTGGGATTGAACGCATTGTGCAGGATCGGGATCCCCGGGATGTTTGGGCGTTTGTGCAGCGGATTTGCGGGGTGTGTACCCACATTCATGCGATCGCTTCCGTGGTTGCCGTTGAGGACGCTTTAGGCATCACCATCCCCAGGAACGCCAATTATATTCGTAATATTATGACTACGACTCAATTCGTTCAAGACCACGTTATCCATTTTTACCACCTGCATGGCGTTGACTGGATTGATGTAGTCAGTGCCCTTAAAGCGGACCCGGCGGCAACGAGTAAACTCGCCCAGTCTATTTCAAGTTGGCCCAAATCCTCCGTCGGCTATTTTACCGACGTCCAGAATCAACTGAAGAAATTCGTCGAGAGCGGCCAATTGGGTATATTCGCGAATGCTTATTGGGGTCATCCGGCTTACAAACTACCGCCAGAGGGCAACTTGTTGGGTGTAGCCCATTATCTTGAAGCGCTTAACTGGCAGAAAGATATTGCCAAAATCCACGCCGTTTTTGGCGGCAAGAACCCGCACCCAAACTATTTGGTCGGCGGAATGGCCTGTACGATTAATATCGATAATGACAATACAATCAATATGGAACGCCTGAATCTTGTTAAACGCGAAATCGATAAAGCGATTCAATTTGTCGAACAGGTTTACATACCAGACCTGCTGACAGTCGCCAAATTTTATAAAGGTGATTTATGGGGCGGGGGAATTGGCAATTATCTCTGTTACGGAGGGCTTCCCAAAACGGATCGGCGGGAAATCGAAAGCTATTTCTTTCCAAACGGGGCAATCTTGAATCGAAACCTTGATGCAGTGTATCCGGTTGATCCGCGCGATCCCAATCAGGTGCAGGAGTTGGTTGACCATTCCTGGTACGAATATTCTTCGGGCGCTAAAGCGCTTCATCCCTGGAACGGAGAGACTAAGGTAAAATATACCGGCCCACTGCCGCCTTATCAGCAGTTGGACATGAATGGTAAATATAGCTGGATCAAAACCCCGCGGTGGAAAGGAAACCCGATGGAAGTAGGGCCGCTTGCCCGCATGTTGGTTGCGTACGCGAAAGGTAAGCCAGATGTCAAGGCTGCAGTAGATAATACGCTGCAGCAATTGGGCGTAGGCAAGGAAGCCTTGTTTTCCACGTTAGGCCGGACTGCCGCGCGCGGAATCGAAGCTAAACTCTGTGTTTACTATTTGAAGGAATTCTACGATTTGTTAATTGCGAACATTAAGAATGGCGATCAAGCGGTATTTGATGGAACCAAGTGGGATCCGTCAACGTGGCCCAAATCGG
>DATAMA010000190.1:0-12589 GCA_036260765.1 Desulfobacteria bacterium
GACCGTGACCAACTCGGCGTTACCGTGCTTAAAGAAGGCGATAAAATTGAAGTGCTCATGTTCATGGGTGGCGGACAGTAAACCACTCTCCGTTGCAGATCACAATCAAGCGCGTAAGTGTTTGTGTCGGAGGCCTTCTAAATGAGAATAGTTAATGATATCACTGAACTGATTGGCTATACACCGATGATTCGCATAAACCGGTTTGGCCCAGACGCCGGTGAAGTGTTCGGTAAGCTTGAAGCGTTTAATCCCGGTAGAAGCATCAAGGACCGGGTGGCCCTGTCAATTATTAATGAAGCAGAACAACGCGGCGTGCTTTTCCCCGGGGCTACCATCGTCGAGGCAACCAGCGGCAATACCGGTGTCGGCCTTGCCCTTGTTGCTGCTGCGAAAGGTTATCGGCTAATTGTAATTATGCCAGAAAGTATGAGCCAAGAACGTAAGGATATCTTACGGGCTTATGGCGCTGAACTCCTGCTTACACCTGCCAAAGAAGGCATGAGCGGATCGCTTCGCAAGATGGAAGAACTTTTGGCAGAAAATCCTACGTATATTGCCGCAGGCCAATTTACCAATCCGGCTAACCCGGAAGCGCACCGCCGAACTACAGCCCATGAGATCCTGTCCCAAACCGACGGCAAGATTGATGCAATTGTTGCCGGTATCGGCACGGGCGGTACGATTACCGGGATCGGCGAAGTGCTGAAAGATCAGATTCCGGGAATTTTGGTCGTCGGCGTTGAACCTGCCGGTTCTGCAGTGTTGTCAGGCGGCGCCTGTGGACCGCATATGCTGCAGGGCATTGGGGCCGGATTTGTGCCTGAAGTACTTAATAGAGCTATTCTGGACAGGGTTATTCCGGTTCAGGACCATGAAGCTTACCTCACAATGACCAGGCTGGCGCAGCGAGAAGGCGTGTTGGCGGGTATATCTTCCGGCGCAGCCGTATTTGCCGCCGGCAAGATAGCCAAAGAGTTAGGGCCCGGTAAACGGGTAGTGGCGATCCTTCCCGATACCGGTGAGCGCTACTTAAGCATGGATGCCTACTTTAAGTTGCAACTGCGCCGTAAAGGTATCAGCCTTAACGATTAATCGACCCAAATATGAAGCTTAAATTACAGGAGCGCAGGTAAGTTGACTTTGCCAATTTTATCAGCGCCGAAGGAGGGATAAACTTGAACGAAGATTGGATCAAACGCTACAGTCGTCATATATTGTTACCTGAAATCGGCGGTGACGGCCAAAAAAAGTTAAATGATGCAAAAGTCTTCGTTGTCGGTACCGGCGGTTTAGGCTCACCGGTCGCCTACTATCTTGCAGCCGCAGGAGTCGGTACTCTAGGGTTAATTGATGACGATGTTGTCGACCTGTCAAACTTGCAACGCCAGATTCTCCACGCTACGCCAGACCTCAATAAGCCAAAAGTAGAATCGGCGAAGGAAAAACTGAATGCCCTTAATCCAGAGTGCCAAATCAACACCTACTACCGCCGCTTAACTGCAGCCAATGTGCTTGATTTAATTAAAGACTACGATATTATCGTCGATGGGACGGACAACTTTCCTACCAGATACCTGGTAAATGATGCCTGTGTTCTCGCTAAGAAACCGTTGGTGCATGGCGGTATTCTCCGTTTCAACGGTCAAGTAATGACGATTAAGCCCGGTGAAGGCCCCTGCTTCCGCTGCGTTTTCAAAGATCCCCCGCCGCAAGGTTCAGTGCCGACCTGCGCTGAGGCCGGAGTACTTGGTGCAGTGGCCGGGGTAATTGGTTTAGTTCAGGCGACCGAAGTCGTAAAATTGATTCTGGGTAAAGGCGACCCGCTTGTCGGTCGTGTCTTAACCTTTGATGCCCTTAAGATGAAATTCCGCGATGTTAAGATTCACCGTAACCCATCCTGCCCTGTTTGTGGTGAACATCCAACCATTACTGAGCCCGTGGAATACGAGCTTCCCCCCTGTGAACTGCGAAGCAGTAAACAAGGATTGGTCTAGCGTAAGCAGCCTCTTTCTTTTTTTAGATTAGCAAACCAAATAAACCAATAAAAAGCTAATGCGAAATAAACGAATTCGTGATACACTCAAATTAATCGATAAACAATATTCCTGCAGTGCCCGTGAATTATTAGTTGGTTTTGATCCTATTAATTGACCGGGAGCCTTATAGCTGATTTAAGTAGGTCAGGCCCTCACGTAAGGGAAGACCCAAAGGAACAGTGCGGGCACCCACCTGCGAGAGCAGGGTCAGAAACCAATTAATTGACGGCATTTGCGGGACTTTCCTTTTTTAGAGTAAATTAATATGCCAGAATATAAAACAGTCCTTGTATCGCAGCAAATGCGGGTACAAGGACTGTTTATTATTTTAGTGGGTAGGACTTAAAGATTATATCTTTTCAGCTTGTTGTAAAGAGTCGCTAAAGAAATATGCAACGCTTCTGCGGCCTTTTTCTTTCCTTCCAGGTTTTCCCCATATTTTGCCAGCGCAGAACGTAACAGAATTTCTTCCATCCGCCGCAACGGAATAATATCATTATCCGGTACTGCTGCCTGACTTCGCGGGTAAAGTATCCTCAGAATATCTGCCTGGGTTAATTGCTCCTGGCGGGCAGAAAGCATGGCCCGTTCAAGTACAGACATCAACTCTCTGACATTACCCGGCCACTCATAACTTACTAACGACTGCAAAGCTTGGTCACTGACGCCGTGATATTCCCTGCCTATTTTGCGATTAAAACGGTCGACAAAGTAATTTACTAACAGGCTAATATCTTCACGCCGTTGACGCAAGGCCGGCAACGCTAATTCCACTGTATTTAACCGGTTATACAAGTGTTGGCTGAGCTTGCCGCTCTGGACTAAATCCCGTAAATCACAGTCAGCAGCGACGATTAGGCGCAGATCAACTTTTACCGGCTGCAAACCGCCCACCCGAAAAAACTCCCAATAATCGAGCAAGCGGATCAGCTTTTTCTGGATGGCGAGGCTTAAATTCAACACCCCAGTTAAGTACAGGGTACCGGAATTAGCCAGTTCCAAATGTCCAAGTTTAGAGTTCGACCGGCCGGAGGAATCCTCAGGCTCACGGCCAAATAATTCCGTTTCGAGTTGGTTTTCCGGAATACCGGCGCAATCAAGTTTAATAAACGGCTTGTCGCGGCGTTGGCTGGCCTGATGAATTGCCTGGGCAAATAATTCTTTCCCAGTACCGGGCTGACCCCAAATCACAACCGGCGAATCCGTCTTCGCCGCTTTATAGGCAATACCTAGTGACCCACGTATAGCTTTACTATTGCCGATAATGTCAGCAAAGCTCCCTTTAGCCCTGCTGATCAGTTGCAATCGGCTATATAAGCTGTCAATCAACAACTGGTCCTGGCGCAGCTCTTCCTGCAGCCTGTACGTGTTTGTCAGGGGCTGCCAGCTGATGATCGCACCGGTGACACTGCCTCTTGTCAATAGCAACCGTCCGTTTACTACCGCTTCAACGCGATGAACCTGCATTTTCCGACCAGAAAACGGCTGACTATCCGTTAATAGCCGCGCCAACGGATTTTCAGGCTCATAGTCAAAAACACCTTTACCCAACCATTCTGCTGCTGACCGCCCGGAAAATTGTTCAAATGCTCGATTTACATAGATGATTTGTCCGTCGGCATCACTTACCTCTATTGCCTCTTCCAGACACTCTAAAAGCGGGATTACGGTGTCTTTATTTTGCGTGAAAAAGTCTCTAAAACTCCAGTTTCGCTCGTCTTGAACAGCCACAGAACTTTTCATGCCTACTCACCTCGCCTATCTGCACCCTTTCCACCGTTCGCGCTTTTCCCCCTCATTAAATGGCGATTAGGATAATTGTATATTATAACAGATGAAAAATAAACCTCTTTTGTATAAAAGAAAGTGTGGTAAAACAGAAAAAAATTCGGTACCGACAAACAAGTTGGTACCGAATTAAGCGATGAGTGGCAAAAAGCGATTTACTCCGCCCACGAGGCCAGATATTTTTCTTGTGCTGGGGTAAGCCTATCGACTGCCAATCCTAGTGACTTAAGCCGTAATTCTGCTACTTTGCGGTCAATTTCTGCCGGTACACTATATACCTTATTTTCGGGCCGCGGACTCTCCAAAGCATTACGCAGAGACAGAGCCTGGAGAGCAAAGGTCATATCCATCACTTCCGCCGGATGGCCGTCTCCTGCGGCCAGGTTGACTAATCGTCCCTCCGCAAGTAAATACAGTTTACGTCCATCCGGCAAGCAGAACTCCTCAATGTTTTTCCGTACCGTGCGCTTTGAGGCCGCTGCAGCGTTCAAGTCGACTTTATTTATTTCAACATCAAAATGCCCGGCGTTACACATGATCGCCCCATTTTTCATCTTGCTGAAATGTGCTCCGTTAATCACATCTTTATCACCGGTGACGGTGATAAAGACGTCACCCTGGGCTGCGGCCTCGGCCATCGGCATTACCTTAAATCCATCCATCCAGGCTTCATTAGCCTTAATTGGATCCACCTCACAACTGATCACCCGCGCGCCCAGACCTTTAGCCCGCATCGCTACTCCTTTGCCGCACCAACCATAACCGGCGACAACCACCGTCTTGCCGGCAACAACAAGATTCGTTGTCCGCATGATCCCATCCCACACCGATTGGCCTGTACCATAGCGGTTATCAAATAGGTACTTGCACAAGGCATCGTTGACGGCAATCATCGGGAAACCCAGCTTGCCTTCCTTTTCCATTGATCTCAGGCGCAAAATTCCGGTGGTTGTTTCCTCAGCGCCGCCAATGATGTTTTTAATTAAATCACGGCGTTCGGCGTGGATTGTCGACACTAGATCCCCGCCGTCGTCAATCAGTAAATCTGGCCCAAAGTCGAGCGCCTGGTGCAAGTGGCGTTTATATTCCTGGTCAGTTGCGCCATACCAGGCAAAGCCGGTCACTCCCCCGGCAACTAAGGCTGCTACAACGTCATCCTGGGTGGAAAGAGGGTTACTCGCAGCTACAGCGACCTCAGCTCCGCCCGCTTGAATGACCTTAGCCAGATACGCTGTTTTAGCCTCTAGGTGGAGACAGATCACCACCCGTTTCCCCTTGAAAGGCTGATCCCGTTCAAATTCTGCCCGGACAGAATTTAATACCGGCATGTGCTCTCTTACCCAGTCAATCTTTAACTGTCCCTGCGGCGCGAGCGTAATATCACGGATCGAACTTGTGTGTTCATTTGCCATGTTAATTTTCCGGTTCGGTTTAACCGAACCAGCACCTCCAATATTCTAGATAATTTTTGCCAAAAAGCATTGTTTTTAGTGTATTCTCTAGATTAAAACTAAATTCCTTCATTGACAAATTTACGCCGCGCCGTTTGAACTGAGTACTAATCTAACTTAACGGATCTGGTTCCGCCAAAACCGGTTTCGCTGTCTGGGCCTGCTCCGTCACCTTCATACTTTGATCGTCAAGTTTCAACCCGTCCACAGTAGTATAATCATATTTTTTCAATTGGACGTTGATCTGGAAAACCGCTTCTGAGATTAAATGAGCGACTTGTTCTTCAGTTAACCCTGTCCTTTTGATCCCCCATTCCAGGGCCAGTGCGAAGCGGTCATCCTTGGCGATTTCACCGGCCCGATATTGTTGTTCAAGGGAGGCGACGATACTGAAAACAAGTTCTCTGGCCAAAAGGAATTTTTCTCGGCCTAACTTCTTCGCGAGAAATTTAATAACGTAACCGGCCAGCACGGGGAAGAGCACGGTAACCAGTGTATTAAGTACCGGGACCAAGATTGTACTATATTTCTCCACACAAATTCCTCCTTACTCTGCTAGCTTACGGATTAACTCACCGAGTTTAGCTAACTGTGCTAACGTTTCATTCAGCAGCGCTGCTTTGGCTTGTAGGGGCGCCGCCTGCTGAACTGCAGGTTTCTGCTGTTCCGCTTCCTTAACGGGTACTTGTTTAACCGGTACTTGTTTAATCAATACCTGTTTAGCGGCAGCTGCGGGCGGACGATAGGCTAAACCATAGATTTCACACCATGCTTGCGTCATGGCCTCAACCGCGTTGTCCTGCCAATACGGATCAAGCAGCTTCGCCTCTTCGCCTGGGTTATCGAGAAAAGCAAGTTCAACCAAAAGCGCTGGCATATCCGTGTTCACCAGGACGTAAAAGTTTTGGTTTGTCTTTACCCCGCGATCTGTTATTCCAAGTGCCCGGGTAAGGTGTTTTTCCAAAACTCTGGCCCACTTTTCCGCTCGCCCGCCTGGCAAAACATAAATTTCGAAACCGTGACCACCGCCGGCATTACAATGAATGCTCTGAAAAAAATCCACCCTGCTGTTGTTGGCGATACCGGCAATCTCACGAAGGCTGACAAATTTATCTGTTGTGCGCGTTTCCAGCATCTCAAAACCCTGATCACGCATGCGCTTGGCAAACTTGAGGCTGAACCGCAGATTAAGGTCCTTTTCCAGGCTTTTTCTGCCGAGCGCCCCACTATCATAACCGCCATGTCCAGGATTAGAGCAACCTTTTGGCACTTTTATCCCCCCTTTTTTTAAGTTGTTCCTAAGAAAGTGTATTCAGTTAAGCTGACCTTAGGTACTAAGGAAATTTAGCAACCCCAAACCTCGCTGCGAAAGAAAAAGTAAACCAATATACCTTCGGCGAGATGTGCCAACACCGTTTCCCGAGTAGACACAGTATGCAGGGTTTGTCCCGAACATAGGACCAGCAAAGCACCGCCCTTGGTGTTGCCGACTACTTTTCTCACTTTGGCGAGGTTGACCAACCCATAGGCAGAATCATTAGCTGTCAGCGGCAACCGCATTTTAAGCGGAACCAGAATTAAGTCAGCCGCAAGGGGTAATGGCAAACTCAGTCGCCTTTCCAGTTCACCCCCACACAGCTCCCGAAGATATTTAGTGTTTAAAGCCTTTCTCCGGGTCAACGCTTGCTTGACGCCGCGGATAGAACGCCTGTCCAGGACGGTCCCGCCGTCTCCTAAATGCAAGCGGCAGCAATCACCATACTCTTCATGGTAAAACGGTTCCACGGCTACAAGTTCTCCCAGATGCGTCTCCGCCCTCTCTGTTCTTTCTTGCATCTTTTTCCCTCCCTTCCTGTTACATCTAACAACACTGATGTGGAGGAAAGCTGGGTGACCATTGGCGGGGACCTGGATATTATTTGGTTGTTTGCCCTCGCCGCTTCTCACCGTCCATGGCTCCAGCGGCACTAGGCCATCCTTGGCCGTCGTAAAAAAAAGAGGAAACATTATTGTTTCCTCTTCCTCAGCTTGGTTCAGCTACTCAATATTGTGTTTTTGCATCCGGTAAATCAAAGCAGAACGGGTTATACCCAAGAGTGCTGCCGCTTTTGTTTGATTGCCGCCCGTCTGATCCAGGGCCTGAACAAGCAGGTCTTTTTCCACTTCTTCCAGCCTAATGCCGTGCGGCGGCAGGATGAATTTTGTTTCCCTGCGTGCTTCCTGCGGCCTAATCACCTCTGGCGGCAAGTCCGCAGCTTTTATTTCCCGACCACGGGCGAGAATAACGGCACGCTGTACCGCATTTTCCAATTCCCGGACGTTTCCCGGCCAGGCATAACGGCTTAATTCCGTCAGTGCCCCCGCAGCGAAACCATCAATCTCTTTCTGCCCCCGATACCGGGCCAAAAAGTGTTCAGCTAAAATTGGAATGTCCTGTACCCTTTCGCGCAAAGGCGGGAGTACCATGGACAATACATTAAGCCGATAGTATAAGTCCTCACGGAAATCGCCCTCAGCAATGCTCCGCTTAAGGTTGCGATTAGTAGCCGCGATGATGCGCACATCCACTTCAACAGTCTGGGTACCGCCAACCCGTTCAAAGGTGTGTTCCTGCAAAAAGCGCAATAGCTTGACCTGCATCGCCGGTGGCAGTTCGCCGATTTCGTCCAAAAAAAGGGTTCCCCCATGCGCCAGTTCGCATCTGCCCTGTTTCCGGCTGACTGCGCCGGTAAAGGCGCCCTTTTCATGTCCGAATAATTCACTTTCTAACAGACTTTCCGGAATTGCCCCGCAGTTAACTGCAATAAACGGGCCGTTTGCCCGGTCACTGCAAGCATGAATTGCCCGCGCTACTACCTCTTTGCCGGTGCCGCTTTCCCCGGTAACCAGGACGCTGGCGCCACTGTCGGCAATTTGCCGGACCAACTGTCTAACCGCTTCAATTTGCTCACTCTGGCCAAGTATTGTATCTGCCCCGGATTGACGTTGCAATCTCTGGCGCAAATACTGCACTTCCTGGAACAAATCCCTGACCTCCAGGGACTTCTTTACAGCCAACAACAATTCGTCTATTTCAAACGGCTTCGTAATATAGTCATCGGCACCTAATTTCATCGCTGAGATTGCGGTATCGATTGACCCGTGCGCCGTAATTACAATTACCGGGAGTGCTTTCTGTCTTTGCTTAAGCTCCGTCAACACGTCCAGGCCATTCATCCCGGGCAACCTCAGGTCCAAAATCACCAGATCATATGGCTCTGTCAGCTTCAGCGCCTGTTCACCGCTTTCAGCCGTCAACACCTCATAGTGTTCACTCGTCAAGGCCTGCTGCAAAATCCAGCGCATATGTTGTTCATCGTCAACAACTAGGATCGCGTTCATCGAATTCACCTCCTTAAAGAGGTCGTGATGTGATCGGAATGTGGATTGTAAAGCAGGTACCCTTACCAGGCTCGCTCTCAACCAGCAGTTCTCCATTGTGCTGTTCCACCAGTTGTTTAGCGATCGACAATCCAAGTCCCGTACCTGCTTCTTTCGTCGAAAAAAACGGTTCAAACAAGCGCTCAAGGTGTTCCGGTGCAATTCCCGGACCATTATCCGTGAACTGAACTTCTAACCAATGGGGGCCTGCGACCGCCATAATAGTGATCTCGCCGCCGTTGGGCATCGCTTCTTTACTATTTAATAGAAGATTGACAAATACCTGCTTTAATTTTTCCCCGTCTCCCTCTATATCGGGCAGGTTAGCCTGAATGTTCCGTTTTAAGACAATACCCTGCTGACGCAAGGCAGGCGCTAAAAAAACCAACACCGACTCAATGACCCGTTCCAGCGAAACCGGTCCAAACTGTGGTTTAACGGGGCGAGCGTAACTAAGCAGCTCCTCAACTACCCGATTTTGCCTGGCAATTTGCTCTTCGAGCACGTGCATGTGTTCGTCGTATTGGCGCAGCGCCGGTTCCGCCTGCACACTCCGCTCCATCAGTTGAACTGTCCCCTTCATGATTCCCAACGGATTGCGGATTTCATGCGCAACGCCTGCTACCAACTGACCCAATCCGGCCAAACGCTCCGCCCGCTGCAGTTGTTCTTCCAGACTACGTTTATCCAGTAATTCCTGCCGCATGCGGTTAACCGCATCCACAACTATGCCCAACTCACCGCTTTGCTTTTCCAGGGGTTGCGCGAGATCTTCGCTTGCCCGGGCCAGGCCGGCCTTGATTTTACTGATACTTTGCTGCAAACGGTGCGATATCCACAGGATTCCGTACAAGCCGATCAACAGTCCTAACACCAGGGATCCCGCGACCGCTTGCCGCGGGAAACGGTTTTCCAGCCAGTAAGGGCCGATTCGCGATTCGAGTATCAGCAAACCCTGTTTATCTTTTCCCACCGCTACTGTCGTCTGCTGCCCCGCTTGGCCGCCGAAAAGGTTATTAGACTTCGTGACCACGCCGCCCCGTTGCTTGATTGCCGTATTCCAGGCCTGCCGGCTCTGTTCGTCCGGCGTAGTAACCAACAGCCCCTGTCCGACAAAAAATGGGGCATCCGAAGGTGCCGTTCCTTTGGTCGCAAGGCGCAGGCTGCCAAACGTATATAAAGTCATACCGTTATAATATGACGCTCTAATTCCCGGATATGAGCGCAAAACATTATTGATCGCCGGCAAAAGCCGTGTCAGCTGCCCATCTGTTACCCCCGCGCCGGATACCCCCTGAAAGAGGGGTTCCATATCGTGGGCGGCAGCGGTTAGTTGAGCCTCAAGTTCTTCAGTTGTATTCCTATCCGCCACTTCGTAAACCACTGCATAGTAGCCGATTACGGATATCGGGATCAAAATCGACAGGGCAATGATCAACGCGAGCTGAACCCGTAGTGAACGTAACAGGCGCATGATACACTCCTTTATTTTTCCGGGATATTTCGCCATACCTATCTAACAGTCTGCCCTACTTTAAACTGTCCAAGACTCTCTGATACAAAGTAGCCGGATTGAATCCCTGCCGGTTCGAGCCTCCCTGCCCTTGGCTAAAACCGTTTCCGCCGGCGCGGTTGCCCCCATAGCCATTACCGCCATTCCACCGCCTTGCGCCAGAACTTTGCTGGTTGGAAGTGATGTAATTACGCTGTGCATCAGTTAGCACGGCATTAATCGCGTCGGCTTGTTTACGTAAGAAATCCAGACTCGGCTGTTTTGTATTGACCAGGTCCGTCAGAATCGGCACCAACTTTTTCTTTTGATCCGCGGTTAAAGCTTGCTGTGGATCACGTTGCAAGGAAAGCAAAGACATAGCCGCACGGATCGCCGGGTTGCGCAGCGCCGCCCTCTGCTGTCTCGCTGACGCCTGCGCAGCCTTGGTCTGGTTCATATCACGATATACATAAATTCCGCCCCCAATCATGGCGACAACGAGAATCCCCACGATAACCCACGGCAATTTAGATGCTTTATTCGCCTCATCCATTTCAATTACCTCCAGATTCACAGTAGAATTTTACGAGCCATAGCGGAAACGTTCCTCATATCAGGTACTTTACGTTCCTGGAGAAAGCGATTTCTAATTCTAGCGTTCCCTCCTTGCGCGAAGCGCTTTAATTGAGGGAACGCTAGAATTTTATGAGCCCGGTCAGGAACGTAAAGTACCCCTACTCGTACCGCAATGCATCAATTGGGTTGAGTTTTGAAGCCTTCTGGGCCGGAAATACGCCAAACACAATCCCGATTCCCGCCGAGAAGATGAACGCAAGGGCTACCGAATTAGGCGAAACCTGTGTCGTCATGTTCGCCAAGTGACCGACGAGGTACGATCCTCCCGCCCCTAAGGCAATGCCGATCGCCCCGCCGAGGACGCTCAACACTACTGCTTCAATTAGGAACTGGAACAAAATATCGCGGCGCTTTGCCCCAATCGCCTTACGTATGCCGATTTCACGCGTTCTTTCGGTGACCGATACCAACATAATGTTCATAATGCCGATACCGCCAACCAACAACGAGATCCCGGCGATGCCGCCCAACAATAACGTCAAAGTCTGGGTGACACCTTGTACAGTCGATAAAATGTCGGCCTGACTGTTAATCGAAAAATCATCAGCGTCACTATCCGCTAAGCGATGTTTACTGCGCAAGACCGATTCAATTTGTGCTGAGGCCGTATCCATGAGGTCACTGCTTTGAGCTTCCACATAAATAGTTCTGACCTCATTAGTACCAATTAACCGCAGTTGAGCGGTGGTAATCGGTACTAAAATCTGGTCATCATTATTCGTAATGCCGCTCGATCCCTTGCTTGCCATCACGCCAATAACCTGAAACGGTACCCGGTTAATATTGATGATCTTACCGACAATTGACGCATTCGGATCACCTAACAGGTTCTGGACGACGGTTGTCCCGACAACCGCCACTTTAGCCCGTTCAGTCACTTCATTATCATTAAAGAACCGTCCAATAGCCACATTTTGACTGCGGACTTCCGGGTACTGCGTTGTCGTACCAATAATCTGGGTACTGGTATTTTGATCACCGAGGACGACCTGGGCGCTCCTGCTGGCCTGTGGCGCTACTGCCTTTACTGCTTGCGCCTTGGCACTGATTGCGTTAACGTCATCCATGGTCAAGTTAGTCATGCTGCCCGCGCCGCCTTTGACCCCTCCGGAGGAGGTCTGGCCAGGCATTACGATCAGCAGGTTAGAGCCTAAGCCCTGAATTTGACCGGTCACCGAGTCTTTGGCGCCCTGCCCGATTGAAACCATGACAATAACTGCAGATACACCGATGATGATGCCCAGCATTGTCAGCACGGAACGCATTTTGTTGGCGCGTAACCCCCGCAGCGCAATTCTGATGCTTTCAATAAAATTCATCGGGCAGTCGCCTCCAATCTATCTGTCAGTTTGGCGAACTCTACTTTGGGCCCGTTGGCAATACTGCGTTTTGCCACAATCTCATCGTATTCAATCAATCCATCTTTAAAGTGGATTACCCTTTTGGCAAACAAGGCGATATCCGGTTCATGCGTTACGAGCGCTATAGTAATTCCGGCGTCGTTTAACTGCTGGAATATCGACATGATTTCCTCACTTGCTTTGCTATCCAGATTGCCGGTTGGCTCATCGGCCATGATGATCACCGGATCATTGGCGACAGCTCTGGCGATCGCAACCCGCTGCTGTTGCCCGCCGGAGAGTTCGTTGGGTTTATGATGCACCCTTGTCTCCAACCCGACAGCGTTTAGCGCTTTCAGGGCTTTTTCTCGCCTTTCTTTTGCCGGAAAGCCGCGATAAAGCATCGGCAATTCCACGTTTTCC
>DATAMA010000216.1:0-14096 GCA_036260765.1 Desulfobacteria bacterium
CGTTAATCGAAGGTTCCCTGGAATGCTTGTTAACCAGCGAGTCTCTCACTTGCAACGCTTTATAGGCAATATCCCTTAGGGAACGGCTGACACGGATTGGATTGTTGTCCCGTAAGTAACGCCGGATTTCACCAATAATCATTGGTACTGCGTAAGTGGAAAATTTTACATTCTGGCTTAAATCAAAGTTATCTATCGCTTTCATCAGGCCAATACAACCGACCTGAAACAGATCATCCACGTATTCGCCCCGGTTGGTAAAGCGCTGAATCACACTTAGGACGAGTCTTAAATTGCCGTTAATCAATTTATCCCTAGCCGAACGCTCCCCGCTCTGCAACGCTTTAAACAGTTCACGCATTTTTGCGTTGGTCAGCACCGGTAATTTTGCCGTATTAACCCCACAGATCTCGACTTTGTTGATCATCATGCCAGGGATTACCTCCGTGTTCTTAGCTGTCAATTACAGAAAATTATGCCCTTGAAACGGAGGTTTTATTCGAAACGGGAATTGTTTAAGCTTTGTTAGGGGGTTAATATCAGCATACCGGTTTATAGATGAGATGCCGCATGGCCTAAACAAACAAGGCTACAAGCCTGCAGGCGTATACCTCAATGATCACGCCTGCTGCCAGCCCCAGCCCAATGCCTAACCAGGCATAAGTTAAAAAGCCTACCGTGCTGCTGATTAGTAATAGACCGGGTAATCCCAACCAAAAGATCGCTTTACGTGACGCCAAGATGTTGTCTTCCGGCGTAAGCTTATACATTCGGACAAACGGCGAGTTAACCGTCTCGCGCCAGTAAAGGCTGACAAAAAAGTTTACCGTCACGGCGAGGCTCAGCCAGATAATTATCCGCCACTTCACCGGCAAGGTAACCAAAATCAATAACGCCAGGCTAATCAGACCGGCATAATACTGGAGATGTTCGGTATTCCGGGCCACTGCTTTTAAACAAATTTCAGTCAGCGCATTTGCCGGGGTACGTACCCGAAACAAAAGCTTGGAACGGCGGAACAACAGTGGTCTACGCCTGCTTGGTCTGCCGTTCTTGCTCCCCGCACCGGCAGCACGCAAAAGCAAGCCCGCCCATTTATATTTATCCGCGAGTGCCGCAGAGAGGTCCGCGAAAAACGTCCAACGCAGCCTTAACCTTAAGCGAAGCAACGCCAGCGTTACGGCTGTACAAAATACAATGATCCCTGTAAATAAAGCCGTTCTTGGGAGCAAAAAAGGAATTGCCCAGGAAAAGATGTTACCGCCAACTGCGAACAAGCCAAATAAGGCAATTTTTCGTACCCAGCCGCTCATTCGCAGAACCAACAACTGTTTAACAATTCCCAATAAGGTTTTGAGCACTAGGATGAAGAGATACAACAAAAAAATCTGTTCAAGAGTGAGTCCGTAACGAAGCATCAACCAAGGCGAGAGCAGCAGCACCAGACCCAAACATGACACAGCACTGCGTCCCACACAATAGCCAAGGCTCAGCCTGGCAATATTGCTCATCCATTTGCGGTACTGCACCAGAAATAGCTGGTCGGCCTCCTCGACAAAAATCCGCATTGAACCCGACCAGGCAAAGATATAGCACACAGTTAACCATACGGATAACGGGATGGGCGACAGCCAGGCCGGTGGCACTGTCCACCAGTGCCAATACTCCCATAGTCCCAACAGGCCCCCGGGAATCACGATGTATAGGGCAACAGTCCAGTCTATCACTGTTCGCCAAACCCCAAATTCGTATTTCCATTCCGCTAATACCCTGTTTAAAACCAGTTTAAACGAGTTTAAGTGCACTAGTCATCAAATCCCTCTAACAACCGGTCGAAGCAGTCAAACAATGACCCATCCGGAAGATTGCATTGATTTCTGATCTCGGCCAAGTTTCCTTTGCTTACTATGGTCCCATCCGCCATTAGTACGAACGAATCACAGACTTTTTCGGCAGTATCCAGTACGTGGGTAGACATGAGTACTCCTGCTCCCTGGTTTCTAGCCTCGTATATTAAAGCTAGAAACTCCTTGGTCGCGCGGGGATCAAGGCCGATAAACGGTTCGTCCACAATATAGACGTCCGGTTCCAGCAAAAAGCCCAGAATCAGCATCACTTTTTGCTGCATCCCTTTGGAAAAGGTTGCGGGAAAATGATGCCTTACCTCGACCAGCCGGAATTTCCGCAATAATTCTTCCGCTTTAGAGGTAAATACCTGTCGTGGTATCTGCCCGGCAGCAGCGGCAAACTCCAGGTGCTCCCATAGGGTAAGGCCGTCATAAAAGACAGGCTGTTCCGGGATGTAGGCATAACTTTTACGTTGCCCGCTGAATTGAACCTGTCCCTTTATTTCCGGCAATAACCCGAGAATTCCTTTGAGAGTAGTACTTTTTCCTGCCCCGTTCGGGCCGATTAACCCGACTAACTGCCCTGCACTGATGGAAAAGTCGATATTTTTTATCGCCTGTTTGTTAGTTAGATAGCCGGCATGGGCTATCCGGACAGTCAATAATTCCATCCCACTGCGCCTGTTCCTTTCGATAACATACCAGTTTAGCTTAGTCGCGGATTGACTTAATCCACGGCTTAATCGAGGACTTGATCAAGCGCCCTCACCAGCTTGGTATTGCTCTCCCGGTCCTTAACGGCAATGCGGAAATAATGTTCACCCAGGCCCGGAAAATTACCGCAATCCCGGATTAATACCCCCAGTCTGGCAAGCTTTTCGACCAAAGCCGTACCGTAAATAGCGTTTTGGTTTTCCAGCAATAAAAAATTTGCCGTGCCGTTGAAAATATGCAACCCTTTAATTTTAACCAGCTCATTAACTAAAAAATCCCGTTCACTGGCGACATATTTTCTCGTGTGCACCCCAAACTCCCCATCCTGCAGACCGGCCTCCCCGGCAACTAATGCCAGACTATTCACGTTCCAAGGGTCTTTCAACCGGTACAGGCGCTCAATCAAGTCCGGCCTGCCAATCCCGCAGCCAAGCCGTAAGCCAGGAATTGCGTAGAATTTGGTCAAGGAATAGAGGATGAACAGATTTTGGTACTTTTTTACATATTGAACCGCGCGCCATTGCCTCTGTATATCGACAAAATCCATAAAAGACTCATCGACAACTACAAACGCCCGGCGAGTTTCTGCGAAATTAAGAATCTGCTGAAAAGTTTCTGGCGGCAGAAGCTGGCCTGTTGGATTATTGGGGTTACAGATAAATAGAATGTCCCCTTCCCGAAGTGTCAAATTATTGGCTTTCAGGCGAAAATCCTCAGACCGTTGCAGAAAGTGCAGACGAATTTTTGTTTGCACCGCTTCCAGCGCGCATGTGTACTCGGAAAAAGTCGGCACCGGTATTAACGCACTACGCGGCGATAACGCGTGTGCCACTAGGTAGATTAATTCCACCGCACCGTTGCCAAGAATCAAGCACTCCGGTCCGATATTAAACCGCTTACAAAGCAGCGATTTCAATTCCGTGCCGGCGGGATCCGGATAATGGACGATTTGGCCTAAGTTCTCCTTAATTGCCCTAAATACCCCAGGGGGTGGACCCAGCGGGTTGATATTTGCGCTAAAATCCACGTACTCTTTCCTGCCATATTTGTCCCGTGCTGCCTGCAAATTTCCCCCGTGTATTGCCATCTGGGGCCACCACCTTCACTCCGCCTTCAGTCAGTTCAGTTTTTTGACAAGCTGCAATCTGCGGAAACGCAGCACGAAGGCGCTCTTCTTCTCTGTTTAAATCACGTTCCGGCGGGTAGATTAGCCCCAGCACTGTTCCACTATGCGCAGCAATCACCCCGAACGAATCCCGGGCCTTCGCCCAGGCAATCAATTCCTCTAACAGCGGTTTGACGAGAATTGCTTGGTTAGCGATTGCACTCAAGGTCGCCCCTTGCCCCAGTAAAGTTAGCTTTTTCTCATTGATGCCCCGCCGCACCAGGTAAAAAGCCCGCCGTGTTTTGGGCTCATTCAGCCGGTTCTTTTCTGCCAATTCCGGCCGGGCGTTGAACTGGAGCGTATCAACCTCACCGCCTAAATCAGCGATAAGGATTCCCGCCCGCGGCCCCCGGCCGAGCGCCAAGCGCCAACGTGCCCCAACATGATCAAACAACGTTATCCCTGGCAACAAGGTACCGTCTGTCGGTTCAATCGCCACCGCTAATTCCGCTAAGGACTGGGTGCTGAGCCCTTTGCCGAGTGCCGCCGCTGTTGCCGCGATCGCCGCGCCGATGTCTGCCGTTGAACTGGCCATTCCTTTGCCACTCGGAATTTGAGAATCAATCTCCAGTGTTCCTCCTAATTCCGGTTTTCCCAGGATAGCAAGGGTTTTCCGTACGGCTTCAAGCGCTTTGGGTTTATTTTTCGGACCGGTCAGCGGACAATTTGGCTGCAAGCTTACTTGAGCCCTGGAAACAAGGTTCACCGGACAAGATACCAGGAAGTTAACCCCATTCCAGGTGCCTTGTACCAATTCACCGCACGATCCTGGGCAGACCGCAGCTCCCCGCCACGCGATTAATTTAATTTTCGACCGGGACTGCTGTTCAGGCTTTAGTTCGCCATTATCGGCCATCATTAACCTCCCAGCGAGCTAGTATTCGATCCCCCGCCTACTCCTGACACCGTGCTGAAAAGGATGTTTACCTTCTTTTAACTCATACGCAACATCCGCGATATCGATCATCTCGACAGGCATCTTGCGGCCTGTCAACACAAGATCAAGATTTCCGCGGTTTTTCACCATTAATTCCACAAGCCGTGCGTTATCAACGAGTTTATGGCGTAAAGCATGGCTTATTTCGTCGAGTATTAAGAGTTGATAGTTGCCGGATTCCGCCAGTCGACAGGCAAAATTCAGCGCTTTCTCCGCAAAACCATGCTTGGGATCCCTGTTTTCGCGAAAGCATTCCCCACAGCTTAAGCAACGCGACTCGCCGCTTCTAATCATACTTCCCCGGGGACATCCCCAGCCAAACTGATATATTTCCAAACCCGCACGCGGCGCAGCGAACAGTTCGCCAATATAACTGTTTCCCTTGAGAAATTGCACCATTGCTGCTCTTTTGCCTTGAGCGATGGCGATCATCGCCAGGCCGATCGCGCTGGTTGTCTTTCCTTTTCCGTTGCCGGTAATTACCGTGATGCCCACATGCCGCCCCCCTGGGTTGCGCAGGTACGCAGAAAATTAATTGCCAATTCGGGATAACCGGCGAAATTCAAGTGAAGGTAGGAAGCGAATAGATTATTCGCAACATATCCTTCTAATCCTTTATCTAAACCGTTTGCTGTTGTCAACCGATAGGCCACAGCTTGCCGGCTGTACTCTGTAGTCGAATAATGGAATTCGTGTCCGTGTACCTTTGTCCCTGCCAATCCGAGCATACAATCCTGTTGCAGGGTTCCTTCCCGATAACCCATTCCCTGTAAACGCCTGGTCATCCTGCTCTCTGCAGGCACTAAACCCACGCCTGAAAAACTATTATCATCAAAATCGGTTATTTTTTCGCATAAGTACATCAATCCGCCACATTCGGCATAAATCGGGATTCTCTGTCCGTGAGCCCATTGCAGGCTCCGATACATCGAGTTATTCGCCGCTAGTCCCGGCAGGAACTGTTCCGGGAAACCTCCGCCGATAAATACTCCTTGGGTCCCCAGCGGCAGCTTCCGGTCATGAAGGGGACTAAAATAAACAATTTTTGCACCCGCGTCGCTTAAAACATCAAGACCGTCCTGATAGTAAAAAGAAAATGCTTCATCACGCGCAACCGCTATGGTTACCGGCAGCTTAACCCTGCAAGTGTCGGCCGGTGAAGAGTCACAGCAACCGATGTTCGCTCCCTGTTGCCGCGCTTTACTCTTATTGGCTAGCTGCAGCAAACGATCCAAGTTAAGGCCTTGTTCCATTACCCTGGCCAGGTGGGTGAAATAGCCCTTCTGACAATCATTTTCCCCAAAAGGCACGAGGCCAAGATGGCGCTCCGGCAGGGTTAGCTGTTCATCTTTTCCCAGCCAGCCGACCACAGGGACGCCCAATGAAGCGATGGACTCCTTGACCATGGCCAAATGACTGGCGCTCCCAATCCGGTTAAGAATTACCCCGGCGATATTCACCCGGCTGTCAAAAGTGGCAAAGCCGTGCAGCAGAGCCGCCGTACTATACCCCATTGCCCGGACATCCATCACCAAAATGACCGGCGCTTCAGTCATAAGTGCAATCTCAGCCGGGCTTCCCTTTGCGCCTTGGCCCTTGATTCCATCGAATAAACCCATTACGCCTTCGATAATGGCAATATCGGCTCCGGAAGCCGCCCGTTCGAATGATGGTACGAGCCGGTTACCCAACAGCCAAACATCCAGATTGCGCGAAACCCGTCCTGTCGCCGCGGTATGGTAGCTTGGGTCGATATAATCCGGGCCCACTTTGAAACCCTGAACTTTTAACCCTCGATTTGCTAAAGCGGCCATGATTCCAGTGGAGATGGTCGTCTTGCCGACTCCGCTGTGAGTGCCGGCAATAAGCAGCCTTGGCGTTCCCATGTTTACCTCCAAATCAGCCAGGCCAGCACTTTAAGCAGCGAGCCGAGAATCAAAAACAGCCAGCCTGTCGTAAAAGCTAATTTAACCGTAGCTAAAATCTGCCCGGGAGCAAGCGCATGTTTAGTTTCACCCATGTACGCTCGCTGCGATTTAACACCCCCGTAACTATTCAAGCCGCCAAGACGCACGCCCAATGCCCCGGCGACTGCAGCCTCAGAATAACCGCTGTTCGGGCTTGGATGCTTTGGCGCATCAATCTGCATGGTTGCAAACGCGGACCGCCAATCCAGTCCGTGGAACCGCGCAGCTAGCGTAAGGATAAGCCCGGTAACCCGTGACGGAATAAAATTGGCTACATCATCCAGGCGGGCTCCCGCCCAACCGTAATCTTTATAACGGTCATTTTTATAACCAACCATCGAGTCCAGCGTATTGATTGCCTTGTAGGCCATCGCCAGCGGCAACCCACCAAGCATCGCAAAGAACAATGGCGCGGTAATTCCATCAACAATGTTTTCCGCTACTGTTTCCACAGTAGCCCTGACTACTTCCTCGCGGGACAGGTCAGCCGTGTCCCGGCCGACGATAAAGCCCAGCCGCCGCCTGGCCAAGGGCAGATTATTTGACGCAAGCTCCCGGTAGATTTCCTGGCCCGCTTGGGCCAAACTTTTGCTGGCGAGCGTCGTTGCCAACAGCCACAGGTAAGCCAATAAACCTAGCCAGGAATTAATCCGGGTGAGGATCACGACAAGTCCCCAGGTGAGTAGATAAGTGCCTGATACAGTTAAAACAACCAAAACGATCCCGGATATTCTCCGCCGCAGCTGTCCGCCTTTGTTCGTTACAGCCTCAAACCAGGCAATAAACATGCCGATTAGCGTTACCGGATGGGGGACTTTTCGTGGGTCCCCGACCAGAAGGTCCAGGACAAAGGCCCACAGAATGAGCCAAATACTTAGTAATAGAGGATCAAAACCTAGCTTGGAAAGCCCAAGTAACATCAGTCTAAACCAATAACCTTTCTCACTTTGTTCATGTTGAGGTTGGAGCGAACCAAATCCGCAAGCTGATTAAAAGCGCGTTCCCTCTCTGCCGTACTGGAATATCCGGCAGCGATCGGACGTTGATTTTTCCCTTTTAGCCCCCACAGCCATTTTAACAGGTGATCACGGAAAGCATCATTATCAAAAATACCATGTAAATACGTACCCATGACCCTGCCGCTGACTGCGCCGTCAAGGTGCTCATCCTCACCGCGCCGCAGAATAAATGCCGGAGACACCGCCGCACCTAATTCCGTCCGGCCCATATGTATTTCGTAACCGTCTAATTCTTCTGCCGGGCAGTCCGCCAAACAGAACTCCCGCCCGTAGACCTTGCCCTTAACCTGTGTTGTTACTTTTTCCGGCAAAAAAGTTGTGGTAATATCCAACAGGCCGAGCCCCTGTACAGTGCCCAAGTCCGATTCAGTTTGATCGGGGTCATTAATCTGTTTGCCCAACATCTGATATCCGCCGCAAATGCCAACTACGGCTACCCCGCGGGCTGCCAGTTCAATGGTGCTTTGGGCTAGACCGCTTTCCCAGAGGAACTGTAAATCAAGGCTGGTGTTTTTGCTCCCAGGGAGGATTACCATGTCCGGAGTGCCTAACTCCTCGGTGTTGTGCACATAGCGTAAATTGACGTCCGGTTCCGCACCAAGCGGATCGAAGTCGGTAAAGTTGGAGATCCGCGGGATAGCCGCGACAACGATGTCAAGCTTATCCTGAGCTGCAGTACTTTGGTTTCTACGTTCTTCCAGTACTACCGAATCCTCTTCCGGAATGCTAAACTCCGTATAATATGGCACTACCCCGAGTACCGGGACGCCGGTTTTTTCTTCCAAAAAGTCTAAGGCCGGTTGCAACAACTTAATATCGCCGCGGAATTTGTTAATGATTATCCCTTTCACATATGGCCTTTCGTCAGGATACAACAGTTCGAGGGTACCGACAATCGAAGCCAGGGCACCGCCGCGGTCAATATCAGCGACGAGAAATACCGGGGCATCCGCCAGTTTGGCAACGCGCATGTTCACAATATCGCGGTCTTTTAGGTTAACTTCTGCCGGACTGCCTGCTCCTTCAATTACAACAATCTCACTGGTTTCTTGAAGCTTTGCAAATGATTCTTGGACAACATCCCAGGCCGTAATATTGTAAGTCAGGTGATATTCCTGCGCGGAAAAATTGCCAACCGGTTTACCAAGTAAAACTACCTGGGAACAGGCATTACCGGTCGGCTTTAATAAGATTGGGTTCATTGCGACATCCGGCTCGACTCCTGCCGCCTGAGCCTGGACAACCTGAGCACGCCCCATTTCCCCGCCGTCTTTAGTGACAAAGGAGTTCAGCGCCATATTTTGCGCCTTAAACGGGGCTACCCGGTAGCCGTCCTGGTAAAATATCCGGCAAAATGCCGCTGCCAACACACTCTTGCCCACGTTTGACGAGGTCCCCTGAAACATTACTGTCTTCGCCTTGTTGACCATCCTTGTCACCCCCAACAAAATAATCATACGGTGCCTGACACTAGACGAACAAATGACTAATTTAAGCCTGACACTAGATGCAACTAAAAGTCGCGTTGGACGGAAAGGTAGATGAGCGCGTTGACTATTGCCGCGGCAATGGTGCTGCCTCCTTTATTGCCTTTGACGGTGATAAACGGTATTTGCTGTTGAGCCAAGACTTCTTTGGACTCGGCCGCCCCGACAAAACCAACCGGGCATCCTACGATCAAAGCCGGCCGCTTGCCTTCTTCCTGCACAAGCCGAATTGTTTCCATCAACGCAGTTGGCGCATTGCCGATCGCAATGATGCTCCCGCAGATATCCTCTTTGTGCAGGCGCAGGGCAGCCATCGTCCTGGTAGTTCCCCATTCACGCGCCTTGGCGGCTACCTGTGGCTCGTTCAAGAAACAGCTGGCCGCTCCTCCGGCTTTAGCCAGATTCTTTTTGCTTACGCCGGAACGGACCATCTCCACATCGGTAATTACGTTTGCCCCGCCCCGGATAGCGTTAATTCCTGCCTCAACGGCGTTAGGATGAATCGCGATAATTTTAGCGAATTCGGGGTCTCCCGTAGTATGGATTACCCGTTTTACCACCCGTTTTTCCGGTTCCCGCCAAGATGATTCTCCCAGGAACCCCTCAATAATTTCCATACTCTTGGTTTCGATAGCCCTGGGGTCTAACAGAAAATCCGTTAATAAGTCCATCAGATTACCTCCCTGACCCGGTCCCACACTATTTCCGCAATTTTAGGATCAGGTCCGAGGTGTCCCGTAAAAATCACTTCGAGCTCCGGGAGGTCCCGTTTGATGTCCACGATCTCCTTGGGAACGTCTTGCTGGACATGAATACCTCTAAATAAAAACAACGGCATGACAATAAATCGCTGATAACCCTCTGCTGCTGCTCCCCGGATGACAGTGTCGACGTTCGGCCGGCAATTTTCCATGAAGGCAGCCGTTACCGGCAAATCTGTTTTGCTGCGGACCATCTCTACTACCTGCATTAGGCCCTGGTTATGTTCTGCTGCCCGGCTGCCGTGGCCCAGCACCACAATCATTGATTTCATCTGTCCTCTCCCCCAGTTTGCTTTATTTCTTCCTCTGTAAATGGCAGAACCTTAGTGCCATGAATTACAATTCTTTCTACTTCTCGTCAAATGCTTGTAAATTTCTCTCCAACCCCGCCCAATCTGTTACGGTCAAGGGGTAATTCAGCTGAGGCCTTGTGACCAGCACGACAGGAATATTTAGCTCCAGGGCTGCTTGCAGCTTGGCTGCCGCGCCGCCCTGCTCACCGCTTTCTTTGGTTACAACAACGTCCGCGGCGTAGTGTTTTAACATTGCTTTGTTTAACTCCAGGCCAAACGGCCCCTGCATTGCGACAATCTCACTCGGCTTAAACCCTAGCTCAACACACTTTTGTACTACTCCCGGTGTTGGTAGGACTCGGGCAATCAGACACTTTTCCCGGCGGTTTATGGTTTGGGCAAAAATCCCCAGGTGATTGCTGCCGACTGTCAGGAAAATCCGCCGGCCTAGCTGCGCCGCCAGTTGGGCTGCAGCCAAAAAGGTATCTGCTTGATGAAGCAATTCGTTGTCCGGCAGGGAGATCCGCGGGCGTTCGAAGCGAATATATTTAACTCCCGCCCTCCGGCAAGCTGCCATCGCCGTCTCGGAGACATTGACCGCGTAAGGGTGTGTCGCATCGACAACCAAGCTGATTAGATGCTGGGAAAATACCTGTAAAAAACCGGTTTCATCCAAAGCTCCACACCGTACTGGGGTATCCTTGGCCAATAAACTGCCATACTGGGTCGCAGTTGAGACGAGAACAGGATAACCGGCGTCCTGCGCCTTTTTAGCCAGTTCCCTTCCGTCAGCTGTTCCGGCCAAAACCAGGATCATAGCTGATAGCCCCGCGGTGTCACCAGATATTTACCGAGTACTTTTGTTTGGGAATTACCGACGATTACCGTGGAAAGCATATCGATCTTCTCATTGGTAAATTCCGCGAGCGTACTGATCTGGACTTCCTGACCGGAGCGTAAGGCATTACGTACGATTCCGACCGGGGTATCCGGGCTGCGGAATTTCAGAAGAATTTCTCTTACTTCTATAATTTGCGTTACCCGCTGTTTGGACTTAGGGTTATAGATCGCCAGAACGAAATCTCCTTCCGCCGCCAGACGTACCCGTTTTTTGATCAACTCCCAGGGCGTAAGCAAATCGCTTAAACTGACCGTGACAAAGTCATGCATTAGCGGTGCGCCAAGACAGGCAGCGGCAGCGGCTGAAGCGCTTACCCCCGGAATAATTTCCACTGGGATATCCAGCTTCTGTTTTTCCAGAACCTCGAGCATAATGCCGGCCATTCCGTAGATTCCGGCATCACCGCTGCTGACCAGGGCGACAGTAGCTCCTGTTGCGGCAAGCCGGGCTACTTCCCGGCAGCGGTCTACTTCCTGGGTCATCCCGGAACAAATTACCTGTTGTCCCGGTTTAGTAACTAAGTCGCGTACCAGCTCGATATATGTCTTATAACCGGTTACTATCTCCGCTTCGTCCAATACTTGCCGTGCCCGTACCGTCATCTGGTCCCAGTTTCCCGGGCCCATGCCTACGACCCAAACTCTTCCTCTGCCAGCGCTACGGTTATCCCCTCGTTCGCCTGTTTCCCTAAAACTAGTCTCCCCTGCCGGCACCCGGCTAGGCTCGCTGGTTCGCATACGCCGCCAACTCCCATCTGTTTATTGACAAAATCTGATTTTGCTAACCCCTCATGACCTGCGATGATCTCTCGCAACACTGTTACCGAAAAAAACTCGACCGGGACTCCCAACTCCCTCGCTGCCCAGATAATTCCCGCTTCGTCAGTCTTAGCCTCAATTGAGGCCAGCTTTTTCAGGCTTAGCGGGCTGCGGCCTGCCCGGTCAAGGGCAGCAAGGATCGCTCTTAGGATCCGTTTCCCGGAAACCCCGCGCCTGCAACCTATTCCTGCGACAATTACCGGCGGACGAAGGTACAAAAATTTCTCCGGCCCGAGCTTTGCGGTAACAACTACGGGCACGTCCTGCCTTCTTCCCGCAGTTGCAGTACTCGCTTGTACCATGGCTAAGAACTCTTGCCCGGTTGCACCGGCCTCACTTGGTCGATGTACGCGCCAACGCGCGTCATGCCAGACCGGGTGATCTTTTCCCAACGGCAAGGCGGCCTCGCTAAACAGCTCTACAGTCTCGCCTGCCGCAATTGCACTGTTTACCGGCTCGAGCTTCGCGATTGGCTCCGGTTTAGCCCCCATATCGTTGGCCAAAACATCTACCGCTAAATACCCCTGGACATCTGTCGCTGTCGTAATTACCGGAATACCATGCAGCGCTCGCGCCGCTTCCCGGGCCAAATCATTCGCACCGCCCAGGTGGCCGGAAAGCAGGCTAATTGCGAACTGCCCGTTTTCGTCAATGACCACAACCGCCGGATCAACTGCCTTGCCCCTTAAGAGCGGCGCAATCGAGCGGACAACAATTCCGGTAGCCATAAGGCAAATTATCGCCTCATACCTGCCGAACAACTCCTTTAACTGTTGGGCTGTGGAACAGGTATAGCGTTGAACACCATTACGCCCGTCGGGTTCCACCAATTTCGCCGGCAGAAAAACCTCAACACTTTCCGCTTGACGTACGGCAACGGCTCCCGCTCGTCCTCCAGGAAGCACAGCCCCCTGCAGCCTTGCTGCCAAGCGGTTTGCAGTATTGGCACCGTTAGCGGTCAAAGCGACAATCGCGATTTTCACTGCGAACTCTCCCGAAATCCATGGCTAAAGCCTGGATGGTATAAAAGCGACCGTTCATAGGTATCGCCCAAAAACTCGCCAACCAGAATTAGTGCCGTTTTCGCCACGCCTTCCTGCCGTACTTTCGCGGCAATATCAGCAAGCGTACCACGTAAAACCTTTTCTTCCGGCCAACTCGCTTTATACACTACTGCTACCGGCGTTTCCGCCGCATATCCTGCACCTAGCTCGCTTACTACCCGTTCAATGTCCTGCACGCTAAGGAAAATGCCCATCGTCGCCCTGTGTTTTGCCAGTTCCTTCAGGCTTTCCCGTTCCGGCACCGGCGTTCTTCCTTCAAGCCTGGTCAAAACT
Organism: Desulfobacteria bacterium; assembly: GCA_036260765.1. Classification (GTDB taxonomy): domain Bacteria; phylum Bacillota; class Desulfitobacteriia; order Desulfitobacteriales; family JAJXUE01; genus DATAMA01. Next base: position 13,247 of record DATAMA010000216.1, read on the forward strand.
ATGGTCTGGGATACCCCCGGCAAAGTATATTCCCGCTTCAAACTTGCCGCCGCCGCTAAAAACGAACTCACACCCGGGATTACGCTGTAGCTAATTCCCTTTTCGGCCAAAGCATCCATTTGCTCTTGAATCGCTCCATAAATGCTAGGATCACCGGTATGAACCCGGGCAACCTTCTTCCCTGCCGCTACAGCCTCTTCCGTTACCTTAAGCACCTGCTCAAGCGTCATCCCGGCGCTGTTGTAAACTTTTGCGCCTTCCTTAGCGTAGCGGAGGATTTCCGGATTCACCAGCGAGCCTGCGTAAATCACGACATCAGCCTGTTCGATTGCTTTAATTCCTTTCAGGGTAATCAGCTCAGGATCGCCTGGCCCGGCGCCAACAAATACCACCTGACACATTATCCTTCCCCCTCAGTGTCAACTTTTTCTCTTGCCAAGATCAGTGATAAATAATCGACCTTAACCCCCTGCAATGTGTCCAGATTCCTGACCACTTGCTGCTGTGGCGAACTGCAGCGGCTGACAAACACCCCCTGCTTGTCACTGGCTTTCAGTTCAGTAATAATCCTGTCCATGTCACGCGATACCTTCATCAGCACCACATTGGGAAATTCACGCAGATGTTGCCCCAGGCTTTCAGTGACATTCGGCAAAACCACCAATGGCTCGTCCCCGCTCGCCAGCGGCTCGTTGATTAGTGCCGCACTGGCGGCAAATGAGGTAATGCCGGGAACCGTCTCCACTTCCACCTCAGGTATGATTCCCTTCAGTTTTCGCAGAATGTAATGATAAGTACTGTAAAGCGAGGCATCGCCAATCGTAAGGAAAGCAACATTTTTCCCTTTTTC
>DATAMA010000012.1:0-6295 GCA_036260765.1 Desulfobacteria bacterium
GTCAGGCAAATCAGGCAGAAATAAATCCGGGTTTGTCCCATATAATTTACCAACAGTAAGCAAATAGGAGGGGCGTGATGTTTACTTGCCGTAAAGAGCTGGAAGAATTGATGGGGTTAAGACACCCCCGTAAGGTAACCATCGAAGAGAGTAATGAAGTCCCGCGGGCAGCAGAACGGTTTTTCCGGGGCCTCTATGCGGAACCGGATAAACTAAAACGTTTTTTCAGTGAACTTGCGCGGGAAACAGGGTTGGTATTGGAATTGTTGGGGATGCGCCGCGCTAAAACGCGTGATTGGCAGGAGGAACTGCCGGCGGCACCGGATGAGGCGGAGGAGTACCTCCTGGAAACAGCGGCCGAGTTAAAGGCCAGGTATCAGCGGGTTAGCCAGGTAGAGGAAAAAGTGCTTACGTACTTACAACAAGTGGAAAGGCACCAGTTGTTTCCGATTGAAGAGGAGTTACTGGGGAAATGGTCAGCAGAACGAATTATAATGTACACGAAGGTAATCGACCAAATAGCGCTGCTGTTAAAACTACCGGCAGTGGACTTGCATAAGGCGCTGCTCGCACACTTTATGGGCCACGTGCTGCTTTATGCCGCAGAAGACCGCGACGGCAGGGTCTGGGCCCGGACCGAATCGAACGCAGACGGACTAGAGAAAATTATTCACTATTATCTTAAACTGTTTTACAAAACATATCGGTATAAAGAATTAGGGCAAGTTGAAGTCAACCTGCTCCGCTATTTTCCGCAAGCCAACCGGGATATTGGCGATTTAGAGGCGCTTTCGCGCGAACAGGTAAACGCCGCCACAGTTTTCTGGCGGCGCCAGGATAGATTTAGCCTGGAAGAAATTTTACGGTTGCTGGGAGACTTTGCCTAGACCTCGGTGTTTCCAAGCATGGCCCGGCGTAATCTACGTTTTGGCTACAGCCGGGTCTTAAGCAACTGGGGGTTTAGGATAGTAATTTCTCCGCGCTGAGCGGTAAGAATTCCCTCTTTGCGCCATTCGCTCATTACCCTGTTCACGCTTTCACGGGTAGCGCCAATCATGTTTGCCAGGTCCTGGTGGGTAAGGTTGAGCGTGATTTTGGTACCACCGGTTAAACTGGTGCCGTACTCGGCTGCCAGCTTGAGCAGTGTGGCGGCCAGTCGCCCATATACGTCTTTAAGGGCGATGTCTTTCAGGGCCGTCTGCGCCTGCCGTAACCGGCTGCTCATAATCTTTAACAACGACACCGCAATATCGACATGATCAATGATTATCCGTTCCAGGTCCCGGTTGCGGATTAGGCACACTTGCGCGTCTTCAACCACTTCCGCAGTAGCTGGATACGGACCGCCATCGAACAAAACCACTTCCGCAAAAATTTCACCCGGACTGCGAAAAGCGAGAATCTGCTCTTTGCCCTCGGCAGTGGTTTTGAATAACCTGACTTTACCGCTTTTCAAAAAGAAGAAGGATGCGCCCGGTTCCCCTTCCTGAAAAATGATGTGGTGTTTAGGGTAACGGCGTTCTATAATGACTTTGGATAACCTGAGCAATTGGTCTTCAAGCAATTCAGCAAAAACAGGAATTTTGTGCAAAAACGTTAAACTATCATCTAGCGGCATCAGTATAACTCCCTTTATAATGTTAAACATATCATTTCTAGAATACTTGGTAGTGAATCAAGGTTCAAGTCAGTTTAGCCTAATTATTGAGCGTGGGTGATTAAATATGGGAGAAAGCTATCTTTCAGGAGTAGAGTTTAAAGACTCGGGCCAAAAAGAAGGCGTCTTGCTCGCTGCGTTACAACATTTGGTCGGAAAACCGCTGCGTCTGGTGCTGAAGACCGACGAGATCACGACGTTGGCCGACTGTTTTGTTACACCCAAGGCAGTAGTACGCCGGGAAGACCGGATCGAAGCCGGCCACTTAACCCTGGACCATGTGTATTTTGACTTGGTGAACGATCAACAGGTGAAATTGTACTTTCCGTTAGTGCAGTTTCAGGCGGTAACTGACTACGGAGATTCGCGCTTGTTCCAATTTGATACCTACGCCTGGACGGCTACGATAAGGGCATGACGAATCGCAGATTATGTATGGCGAAAGACAGAACGCGCAATGTAACCGGGCCAAGACTGAGGTCTGCTCTTATCCAGAGAACTCTTCGTTTTAACCCGGATATTGACCATCTTTTGCCTGATGTGCGCCAAGGTTTCAATTTGTTGGGGATTTGCGTACAAAAGATCACCTAATGGGGCGTCTGCCTCAAGCCGTAAGTTTATACCCTTTAGTTCAGCCAAACCGGATTCAATCCAGACTATTTTAAAAACTACATCGTGATTATGGGATTTCCGTGTGACCAAATCGCCAGGTTTGATGGCCCCCATCTCCTTTTTACCACTAAGGCAAGGCAGATACCCCTTATAAACTATGTGCAAAGGATAGATTTCGTCATCCGGCTTGGGGTGGAAATGTTAACCGCTCAACTTATCCCCTCATACACTAGAGAGGGGTTTTACACATGCAGATGATTGAATTGATCAATAATGTTGTCACACCGAGCATGTTGACGGCGTTGGTACTGTCGATCGTAGCCTTTGTAATTATCATAATCATCGAGTTTTCCTGATTAACGGGTTCCGGTGTTAGAACCATCCGGTTTGGTTTAATGGCTCCTACTGGTAGGAAATCCTATTCTGTAGGGGTTTGTTTTATTTTTGGCAATAATGAAGATGATCAGGGGAGAAGAAAATTATGAACATCGTGTTAGTCGCTCTAGGCGGGGCACTGGGGGCACTGGCCCGCTATGGAGCAGGTAATTGGCTTGGTAACCGCTGGTTATTCCCTTGGGGGACGTTTCTGATTAATATTACCGGTAGTTTTCTGTTAGGCTTTATTAATGTAATTGTGCTTGAAAGGGTGTTGCTCACGCCGGAATGGCGGATAGGTTTTGGCGTAGGTTTTCTGGGGGCTTTTACAACTTTCTCAACCTTTACCTATGAGTCAATTCAGCTCTTTCAAGAGGGAAACTATTTGCTCGCGGTCGGCTATGTCAGCCTGAGCGTGGTTGCCGGTCTGGTGGCAGCGCTGCTCGGGATGTGGTTAGCTCGTATCATCTAATTCCTTGCAGTTTGGCGGTCTACGCAGTAAGCTAAGCTTATAACCCCCCTCCGGGGGGAAGGAGGGCAGCCATGCACCCAATTTTGATCACAATTGGCGGATATCAATTACATAGCTTTGGCGTATTGATGTCCCTAGCTGTGGCCATGGGTTCTCTGGTGGTATATCAGCGGGCGAGTAAACTGTATGGCGAAAGGGTGCTCGATTTTTGCTTTTGGGCTGTCCTGGCCGGGTTAGCAGGGTCACGCCTGTGGGAGGTTTTGTTCACCTGGAACGATTACCGCGCTAATCCCTGGACAATCCTGGCTCTCTGGCAAGGCGGGTTATCTATCCAGGGGGGAATTCTGGGCGGGGTTATTGCCGGGTATTTCTGGACCCGTAAAGAAAAAATCCCCTTCTGGCAGTTCGCAGACCTGGTTACCCCGGCAATTCTTCTCGGACAGGCAATTGGCAGGGTGGGCTGTTTCCTGGCGGGCGATGACTACGGCATTCCGACGGCTTCGTTCCTGGGGGTCGTTTATGCAGCGGGCAGCCCGGCTTACCAGGTTTACGGTGCACAGCCGCTTGTGCCGGCTGAATTACTTGAGGGCATCTGGGATTTAGTGATTATCGCCCTAATTCTCGGGTTGGAACGTTTAGCGCTTAAACGATTTACGGGCTTTAACTTTCCGGTTTACCTGGGACTGTATTCTGCCGGCAGAATAGTGCTGGAAAATTACCGTGGCTTCAGCCTGACGATCGGGGAATGGAAAACCGCCCAGGTGGCCGGCGCAGCCGGAATTATCCTGGCATTGGTCATTTTTTTGTTGCTATGGCGGCGGAGTAAGCGGGTTTTGTCGGAATGAAATTGTCAGCGTTTGCGGAGTGAACAGGCGATCTGGATTGGGGGCAAGGAGAATGGAAAAGGGAAAATTTAAAGAAGAATGTATGGTCTGCGGGAGTGTCCTCGAATACCTGGATACACCGGTTTCCGCCCGGTGTATTTATTGCGGTCGTGAGGAGCAAAGTTATTTCCGCTGTCCGCATGGGCATTTTGTATGTAATCACTGTCACGCTAATGAGGCTGTGATTAAAATAACCCAATATTGTCTGGCTTCGTCTTCGGCCAATCCGTCTGCGATGCTTGAAGAATTGATGGCTGACGAGACCATGGCGATGCACGGCCCGGAACACCATGCCCTGGTGCCTGCCGTTTTGGTCACGGCCTATCGGAACAAAACGGGAAATCTGGGCGAACAAGCCATCATTGAGGCGATTCAGCGCGGCAGCAAAGTGCCCGGCGGTTTCTGCGGGATTTATGGGGCCTGTGGGGCCGGGATTGGGGCTGGCATTGCGGTGAGCATCATTACCGGTTCTACGCCGCTGAAAGCGGAACCGCGGGCCTTAAGTAACCGGATGACCGGAGAAGCGCTGTTAGCGATTGCAGCACAAGGCGGAATACGTTGTTGTAAGGCCTCTTCGCGGTTGGCCCTAGAGGTAGCGGCCCAATTCCTGCAAGACAGGTTGAATTGCCGCTTAGACCGGAATGATACACCACGGTGCGCGTATATGAACCGAAATGCGCAGTGTAATTTAACTGAATGCAGGTATTTTCCGGTACGTAAAGCACGTAAAGCCTAGCAGCTGTACCTTTCGGATAATTCAGTAAAGAAAATCTTGTTCTTGGACTTAGCAACGGGATATAATAGACATGCAAGTGGACATTATGCCAGGGGGATAAACTATGCAAGATTCGGTGACTAAGGACGTTTTAAATCGCTTAAAAACGGTTAAGGGCCATGTGGCCGGGATTGAGAAAATGATCGAGGAGGGCCAAAACTGCACTGATATTCTGATGCAGTTAGGCGCAATCCGCTCATCAATTAATAAAGTTTCAAATATTATTGCTGAACACTATACCCTTGAGTGTTACGATAAGTCGCTGGTTGAAGGCGGCGATCCGCGTGAAGTATTGAAGAGAGCAATCCAGGCAATGATTAAATCTGTCGGCTAACTTGCTTAGATCCGACCACTAGTCCGGGGAAATAAATATAATTTCCCGGTTAGCAGGATAAAATTGTGGTAGAGATAGGGAGGTACTAGTAATGAGCGAAGCAATATCTCATGTAACAGACGCCGATTTTGATAGCGAAGTGGTCAATTCCACAAAACCGGTATTGGTAGATTTTTGGGCAAGTTGGTGCGGCCCGTGCAAGATGCTGGCGCCTGTTCTCGAGGATCTGGCTGGTGAATATGCTGAGAAGGTCAAAATTGTGAAGTTGAATGTTGACGAAAATCCCCAAACACCGGGAAAACTGGGGATTATGGGGATTCCTACTCTGGTGTTGTACCAGGGAGGGAAAGTAAAGGGTAAGTCGGTTGGGTATAAGCCCGCCAGCGAGTTAAAGAGTTTTATTGACGGTAATATCTAGCTATAAAATAAATTCACACTGTAACAAACAGGGCCGGGTGATTATGATTGACAATCACCCGGCCCTGTTTTGTATTTGTAATTAGATTGATTTAAGCAGGTTGGCAGTTTCAATTGCCGTGACAGCGGCATCAAAGCCTTTGTTGCCGGCTTTGGTTCCGGCGCGTTCAATCGCTTGCTCAATCGTATCGGTGGTAAGTACGCCAAAGATCACCGGTAGTCCGGAACGGAGAGAGAGTGTGGCTACTCCTTTGGATACTTCCGCGCTCACATACTCAAAATGAGGCGTAGCACCGCGAATTACTGCGCCTAAACAGATGACGGCATCATATTTCTTGCTTTCCACCAGTTTTTGGGCGACCAGCGGAATCTCAAAGGCTCCCGGCACCCAGGCAACCGTAACGTTATCATCCGCAACGCCGTGGCGTTTTAGGGCATCTAATGCTCCGCTCAGAAGTTTATTGGTGATGAATTCATTAAACCGGGCGACGACGATACCAAAACGCAGCTGTTTGGCAACTAGATTTCCTTCAAGAACCTGTACCATGGTACTGAACCTCCATACCTAGAATATTATTTAGTTTATTGTTTACTTGCCAAATAGCAAGTGACCCATTTTTTCCCGCTTAGTCAGTAAATAATTGCGATTTTCCTTTTTGGGCGGAACTTCAATCGGTACGCGTTCGACGATTTCAATGCCGTGTCCGCGTAAGCCGACGACTTTTTTCGGGTTATTTGTCATTAACCTGATCTTCTTAATGCCCAGGTC
>DATAMA010000018.1:0-3740 GCA_036260765.1 Desulfobacteria bacterium
TGTCCGGTTAGCCGACCGGGACATTTCCCTGGTGTTTACAAATATTCACCCCAGCAAGTCCAAACCTACGGCAACGGTGATGGTTGTCCAGGACTCAACGTCACAAGTATTGCGGCAGGGGGTAATCGGGGTCGGACAAACGCTTAGCCTTGAGGACCTGGGAGTACCGGTTTCGTTTGAATTGGACCGCTATCTCGGTTCAGCCGTTTTGCGCGTAACAGAGGATCCTGGCTTACCCCTGATCTTCTCTGGATCCCTCATATTGCTGTTGGGAATGATTCTTTCCCTGTTTTTCCGCTACCGCAAAGTTTGGGTGGCAGTCCTTCCGGACGGGGATCAGTCCCAGGTGCAGGTTGGCGGCTTTACTTCCAAACATAAGTTAGCGTTTACCGTTGAGTTTAATGGGTTGTTGGGCGAAATTAAGGCCCAGTAAAACGCTGTTGGTCATAAAAAGGGGGGCTAATATGCAGGTTATTCTGAGCGATAAATTTGAGCTCGGCTTACTCTATCTTACTTTAGCGGGGTACCTGCTTGCCGCCGTCTTGTATTGGTTGCGCTTTTTTATCAAAAATGACTTATTACTGCGGTTTGCCAATGCTATCGCGATTACGGGTCTGACCGGCAACGGTCTGATCCTCATTGTTAGGGTAGTGCGCTTCGGGCAATTTACCCTGATCAATAGCTATGAATTCTTACTGTTGTTTTCCGGTTTTACTGTTTTATTTGGCTTAATGCTCATCCTGCGCAATCAGCTCAGGATTATCGGCGCGTTTGTCCTACCCATAGCCGGAGGGTTGCTGTTATACGCCTTGCTGTTGATTCAGCAGAACACGGTTAATTACTCCCAGATCCCAATCTACCGCAGCCCCTGGCTGACCGGGTATACTTTGGCATCGGCCCTTTCTTACAGTGCCTTTGCGGTTTCATTCGGCTTCGGGATGATGTTTCTGGTTAAGGAATATTTGGCCCGGACTGCTTCAAAAGGCGTTTACTATCAGGAATTGCCCTCGCTGGATACCTTGGATGACGTAGGATACCGGCTGTTGTCGATTGCCTTTCCGTTTTTCTCCGCTTCGATAATTCTCGGCGCTGTCTGGGCCAATTTGGCGTGGGGGAGTTACTGGTCGTGGGCGGCGAAGGAAACCTGGTCCTTAATTTCCTGGTTGGCTTACATCGCGTATTTTCATGCGCGCATGCTGCACGGTTGGCGGGGTAACCGCTCGGCCTGGATGGCGGTAATGGGATTTCTGGCGATTGTGTTTACCTTCTTTGGGGTGACTTATTTCTTGCCGGGGCAGAATATATTGTCGGGTTAGCTTTATTCGGCCTCGCCGCAACCGAGCTGCACTCTGTTCCGGAAAGTTTGTTGTCCTGGATTAAATTAGTGGTAATCAGACATAACCTGTCGAAAAGAGCAGGAAAAATTTGTTGTAGGATAAAAAAGTTTAAAAAACGAATAAAACTTAGTGATAGTCGGAAGGAATGCGCGATTAATTGGCTAAATACTATCCGATAATGTTGAATCTCACGGGGTTACCCTGTTTGGTTGTGGGCGGTGGGGAGGTTGCTGAGCGTAAGGTAGTATCATTATTAGAGTGTGATGCTGAACTTACGGTCATTAGTCCGCAATTAACCCCTAAAATAAATAGTTTGAGTGAACAAGGCAAGATCAGGTGGCTGCCGCGTGAATTTCAGCCAGGGGATGCCCAAGGGCATGTACTGGTGATCAGCGCTACTGATCAGGCGGTAACTAATCACCGGGTTGCGGCAGAATGCCGTGCTGCGGGAATTATTGTTAATGTTGTTGATGACCCGAAGTTTTGCAGCTTTGTTGTTCCCGCTGTCGTCAGGCAGGAGGATTTAGTGATTGCTGTTTCTACCGGCGGGTCTAGCCCGTTAGTGGCCAGGCAAATTCGCGATGAAATGGCACAAAGATATGGACCAGAGTATGGCGAGTACTTGCGGATTCTTGCTCAGGCCCGGGAAAAAGTCCTACGCGACATTCCTGAACAGGAAAACCGCCGAAATGTATTTGAGCAATTGACCAATGGCTATCTACTGGCCTTGATAAGCGCTGGGCAGATAGCTGAAGCTAAGGAGTGGGTAGAAAAATGTTTATCCTTGCGGTAGGCTTAAATCACAAAACTGCCCCGGTAGAGGTACGTGAAAAGATAAGCTTTCCCGAGAATTGCCAGGGAGATGCGTTGAACAAGCTGATCAGCTATCCGTCGATCAAAGGTTGTGCAATTGTGAGCACCTGTAACAGGACGGAAGTCTATGCGGTCTCGACGGATGTGGAAGCCGGGATAGTGGCGATCAAGGATTTCCTGTGCAAACACAGCGGCCTTGAGGAAGGGCAAGTTTATCAGTATCTGTATGTGCATACTTTATACGAAGCGGTGCGCCACTTGTATCGAGTGTCGTCCGGTCTTGATTCCATGGTACTCGGCGAAACCCAAATTCTCGGGCAGGTTGCGGATGCCTATCGAATTGCGAGTGAGCACGGTGTCACCAATAAAGTGATTAATACACTTTTTCAAAATGCAATAAGAGTGGGAAAACGGGTCCGTACCGAAACTGGCATTGACCGGCAGGCGGTGTCAATCAGTTATGCGGCGGTAGAGTTGGCGAAACAAATCTTCGACAGCCTTGAGAACCGAGCCATTTTAGTCCTTGGTGCCGGCGAGATGGCCGAGTTAACGGCAAAACACCTGGTAGCAAATGGCGTTAACCGGGTGATGGTTGCTAACCGTTCGTTTGACAGGGCCGAGGCTCTGGCTCAACAGTTTAACGGCAGGGCGATCCCATTTGAAGACAAGTTTAACGTAATGTGCGAAGCCGATATTGTCGTGACGGCAACTGGGGCAAGAGAGTTTATCATTAACCCGGAACAGATCAACGAAACGCTGACCAACTGTCCCGGTAAGACGATGTTTTTAATTGATATTTCTGTGCCGCGTAATATTAATCCGGCAATCAAGAAAATCGACGGCGTAGAGCTTTACGATATCGACGATCTGCAAGGGGTTGTTGACCGTAACCTAGCTGAAAGACAGCAGGCAGCAGTTGAATGCGAAAAGATTATTGCCGAGGAAATGGATGAATTCCTCAAATGGCATAACTCCCTGTTCGTAGTACCAACAGTGGTTGCGCTGAAAGAAAAGGGCAACCGCATTAAGGAAGCGGAATTGGAGCGGGCGATGCATCGCCTTGGCACGTTGACCGATAAACATAAGAAAATAGTTGGTTCAATGGCCAACTCCATTGTTAATCAATTACTGCATGTACCAATTACAAATTTGAAAGAATACGCAGCAACGCATCAAGGCCATTTATATACAGAAATCTTACAGAATCTATTTGACTTGGAAGTGGAAGGTCAAGCAGCACGCCATAAGGGTGAGGAAAACAAAGCTTTGGTCGAAAAAGACGCATCACATAATTAGGAGGCTCAACATGCGTAAAGAGGTTAGAATCGCAACAAGAGACAGCGTTTTGGCGTTGTGGCAGGCTAACTGGGTTAAGGATAATTTGGAGAGGCTATTTCCGGATATTTCGTTCCAGTTAGTCACGATGAAAACGCATGGGGACAAAATCCTCGATGTCGCTTTGGCTAAAATCGGCGATAAAGGGCTGTTTACCAAAGAATTGGAAGTGGCCTTGCTAGCGAACAGTGCCGATTTAGCGGTGCATAGTATGAAAGATGTGCCAACCGGGAAATTAAGGACCAGGTTTCCTTC
>DATAMA010000031.1:0-2062 GCA_036260765.1 Desulfobacteria bacterium
ACGGTTGCCAATAAACCGCACTGGGTCAATTGCTTCTTGCGTTCCCCCGGCAGTGACCAAAACTGTTTTACCCGCTAACTGTCGCTGTGGCGAGAGAACTGCCTGTGCTTGCGCAAAGATCTCTGCCGGTTCAGCCATACGTCCTGGACCTTCCGTACCGCAGGCAAGGAAGCCCTGATTCGGCTCGCTGATCTGGTAACCATATTCCCTTAACCTGCACAAATTGGCCTGAGTCGCAGGGTTTATGTACATTTGGCTATTCATCGCCGGAGCCAGCAATACCGGCGCAGTATGCGCAAGCAATAGCGTTGACAACAAATCATCAGCGATACCGACAGCCGCTTTGGCAATAACATTTGCTGTTGCAGGCGCGATGATGATGAGGTCAGCTTTTTGGCTTAACTCGATGTGTTCGATTCCACCCAGCTTCGATTCGCCAAACATATCGACATGAACAGGATTGCCGGACAAGCTTTGAAAGGTCAACTTTCCCACAAAATTGCCGGCATTTGCCGTCATCACAACATGTACATCCGCCCCGGCTTTACGCAGCCGGCTTACCAATTCGGCCGCCTTATATGCTGCTATTCCGCCGGAAACTCCGACGACAATTCTTTTACCGTTAAACATCACTATTTAATCCCAGATTTTGTCCGTTCGTATTTAACTTTACCTTCAGCAATTTCATGCAGTGCCTGAACAACTGGTTTTAGTGTTTTTGGCCCGCCGCTAACCGGCTGTTCCTCCTCGGTAATCGCCCGAGCCCGTTTAGCAGCTGCCACTACCAGGGTGTACTTGCTGTCTACCCTTTGCATCAACACATCAAGTGATGGTTGCTTCACACAAGAACCTCCTTATTCCCATGCAGTAAAACTCAAAACTTTATTTTACGGCGTTTAACCTTACACTTTTCCGCGGTTAAAATTGCTTTGAGCTTTTCTACTGCTGTTTCAATCTTATCGTTCACCACGACATAGTCGTATTCCGAGACATACTCTAATTCGCGGCTTGCTTGAGTTAACCTCTGTCTGATGGCGGCCTGACTTTCAGTACCGCGTTTAGAAATTCTCGCCGCCAATTCGTCTAATGACGGAGGCACAATAAAGATGAAAATACCGTGAGGAAATTTTTCTTTAACCTTTAGCGCACCCTGAATTTCAATTTCCAGAATGATATCCTTACCGGTGTTAATCGCCTTTTCCACCTCGGACTGCGGTGTTCCATAATACTTACCGCAATACTCAGCGTATTCCAGCAGTTTATTCTCCTGCAGCAGGGCTGCAAATTCCTGGTCACTGACAAAATAATAATGTTTGCCGTTAACCTCACCCCGACGCGGCGGACGTGTCGTTGCTGAAACAGAGACGTGCAGATTTGGTACCGCTGCCACTAATTCCTTGCACAACGTACCTTTTCCTGCGCCTGACGGCCCGGAAAGAACGATCAATAGACCCTGACCCTGAGTCTTTGCCGTATTAATTACCTCAGTCGGTTGGATCGTCGACATGGCCCACCGGTTCCTTCGTTGAAAGTCTATGCGCTACCGTCTCCGGTTGAACTGCGGAGAGGATAACGTGATGGCTATCGCAGATAACCACCGCCCTAGTCCGCCGGCCATAGGTTGCGTCAATCAACATGCCATTATCCCTAGCCTCTTGGATAATCCGTTTAATCGGTGCTGACTCCGGCGAGACAATTGCAATAATCCGGTTTGCGGATACAATGTTGCCAAAGCCAATGTTGATAAGTTTAATATCCATTTATTTTTGCCCCCCCGAGTAAGGTCCTTACTCCAAGTTTTGTACCTGTTCCCTAATTTTTTCGATTTCACTCTTAACTTCTATCACAATTTTACTAATTTCCAAATCATTTGCTTTGGAACCGATTGTATTAATCTCACGATTTAGTTCCTGGGTCAAAAAATCAAGTTTTCGCCCGATCGGTTCTGACATCTGGAGCGAGTTTCTAAACTGACCCAGATGACTGTTCAATCTGACAAGCTCTTCTGTAATACTAACCCGATCAGCAAAAATAGCTATTTCATTAGCAAGCCTGTTTTCGT
>DATAMA010000038.1:0-3247 GCA_036260765.1 Desulfobacteria bacterium
TCTTGTTCCACTGGTGGAGTTCGTACAAGTCGCCCTCCGCCTTGACATTGCCGGTAATTCCCGCTTCATTAAGCATCGCGCTAACTTCCCGTTCAATCGCGCCGCCCGGCGTGCCGGTTAACACGTGAACGGGTACCATGCCCATGCTCAAGACAAATTCAGTTAAAGCGATTACGACATCCGGATCACCGAAAATCGCCACCTTTTTACCATGAAAGTGGAAATGGGTATCGGTCATGATGTCAACCAATTGGCCTCGTTCTTCTTCCAGTTCCTCCGGAATCTCGCTGGCAAAATTGCCCCTTAAGGCCAACAGAAATTCATCCGTCGCTTTGACCCCAATCGGTGTTTTGAGCGTTAGTGAAGGGACCTTGCATTTACGCTCTAACTGGTTGGCACCGTCTGAAGAGGCAAAACTGCCCAGGGCCACCGTCAGTTTGGAATTGCCGGAGTCCCTGATATCTTCGATTTTGGCGCCGCCTTTGGGGTACATCTGAAATTCACCGGTCAGCGGGGAATCGACGACACCGGAGGTATCCGGGAACATGGTATAGTCAATCCCCATCGTCTTCACCAGGCGCTTGATTTCCCGCATGTCCCCCGGATTGACAAAACCAGGAATAATGTTAACCCGCTCTTTTTTGCTGTCTCCCGTACTTGCGGCGAGGTAATTGACCATCCCTTTGACCATGTTGGAAAAACCGGTAATATGCGATCCCACATAACTTGGGGTGTTGGCATGAATCACTACCTTACCCGCGGGGATTTCGGCGGAGTTAATAATTTCAGAAATGTCATCGCCAATCGTTTCTGTTAAGCAGGTGGTGTGAATGGCCATGATATCCGGGTTATAAATCGCAAATACATTTTTAATTGCTGTCCGTAAATTAGCGCCCCCGCCAAATACGCATGCTCCCTCGGTAAATGAGCTGGTCGAAGCCATGATTGGATCCCGAAAATGCCTGGTAAGATGCATCCGGTGATAAGAACAACATCCCTGGGAACCATGACTGTGAGGCAAGCAGTTATGAATGCCCAAGGCGGCGTACATTGCGCCCACGGGCTGACAAGTCTTGGCCGGGTTGATCTTCCCTTTGCTGCGCGGTTTCATTTCTTTCGGCGTACAGTCTAACATGTTACTCTCCCTCCAATAAGCGATTGACGGCCTTGATCATTACTCATTAACGGTTCCCGCCAACAGCGGCTTATTCTTCCACGGCGGTGTGATAAAGTTCCAGGTTGGAGAAGTAAAGGCCATGCTGATATCTTTCGCAAAGTTAACCGCACCGTTAAATCCCGCATATGGCCCGCTGTAGTCGTAAGAGTGCAGTTGTTTGGAGGGAATACCCATTTTCTGAATCACATATTTGTCTTTGATCCCGGAAGCAACAATATCGGGTTTCAGCAGTTCGATAAATTCTTCCGTTTCATAGTGGTTGAGGTCGTCGACGATTAGGGAACCGTCTTTCATTTCTGCGATCATCCCCGGATAATTGCTTAACGGAATTTGTTCTTTCAGTTTTGCGGCTCTTTCCGGCGAGATTTTCAGTTTAAACAGCTTTTCGTCCGGCGTAACCTCAAGATTTGGAATGTTCTTGCTGTCCGCATCCGGTTTGATCTCCGGAATAACCTCCCGGCCTTCATAGTCATCCCGGTGCGCAAATTCATAGCCCGCCAGCACTGTTTCGACACCTAACTCGGCAAACAAACCCTGATAGTGGTGGCCGCGCGAACCGCCGACATAGCAAAATGCGGTTTTCCCTTCACACAGTTTTTGGTACTGTTCCATAACCGGTTCAATTCTGGCCAATTCACGTTGAATTACCTCTTCGGTTTTGGCGGTCAACTGTGGATCATCAAAATAAAGGGCCATGTTTCGCAGCGAATTGATCGTGTTCTGAATGCCGATGAAGTTTACCTTCAGCCAGGGAGTACCGTATTTGGTTTCCAGCATCGTCGCAATATAGTTGATTGAGCGGTGGCACTGGACCAGATTAAGTTCAGCGACATGGGCGTTTTTCAGTGCTTCGTAAGAGCCGTCTCCGGTCATTACCGCAATCACGTTGTAGCCGATTTCTTTTAGGATTCGCTCTACTTCCCAGCCGTCTCCACCGATGTTGTATTCACCTAAGATATTGATGGAATACTTTGCCGGTGCTTCCGTTAACTCTCCGGCGCCGATGACTTTGTCCATTAGGTTGTTATTGGCGATGTGGTGCCCTGCCGACTGGCTGACCCCTTTGTACCCTTCACAGTTAAAAGCCAGTACGGGAATACCGTGTTTTTGCTCTGCGGCCTTGGCTATAGCGGACAGGTCATCCCCGATTAACCCGACCGGGCAGGTTGCTGATACCGTAATCGCATTTGGTTTAAAGGTCTCGACGACCTCGTCAATCATCGCGGCCAATTTCTTTTCACCGCCGAAGACGATATCGCTTTCTTGCATGTCCGTGGAGAAGCAATAGTTAAGGTAGTTCTTTTTCGGGTCGTCAGCGTGCGCTTTATTTCTCCGGGTACCCCAGGTATAGAAGGCACAGCCTATCGGGCCATGTACAATGTGCACCATATCTTTCAGGGGACCCAATACAACCCCTTTGCATCCGGCAAAGGCGCAACCACGATTGGTAATGATTCCGGGAATAGTCCGGGTGTTCGCCTCAATTTCTTGCCTTTCAAGTGAAGCATCTTTAAGGAGAATGTGTTTTTTACGATTCTTTTTTACTTTTGACGGATACACATTAAGTAGTTCGTCAAGCTGTTTCTCGTTAAGGGCCACTTGAGTTCCCCCTTTCAACTGGTTAAATTCTCGAAGTTCCCTATTGTTAAGTTTTAAAGCGCGTTTTCGTCTTTTTCGCCGGTTCTTACCCTGATTGTCTCCGCTACCGGCAGTACAAATATCTTGCCATCACCAATATTTCCTGCCTGATTGGCGGTAATGATTGTATCAACGGCTTTCTGAACGTCTTGGTCAGGAATGACAATGGACAGCAGGCGTTTGGGAATCAGCCGGCCGCCCTTCAATAAACTCTGTAAGACCATGTCCCGGTTTTCTTCCTTGACCTCAGGAAGTAAAGCTAAGTCTTTTAAGAGCTTACCTCTACCCATGACTTTCAGAGCGGTAAGGCCGACGAACCCTGCTTCTGCCAGAGCATTCTTGGTCGGGGTCATTTTGTTCATACGGATGATTGCGACGACCTCTTTCACCTTGCCACCCCCTAAAGCCCTTTAGCGCCGGTACTAATTGTAT
>DATAMA010000044.1:0-15915 GCA_036260765.1 Desulfobacteria bacterium
ACCGGGTTAAGTAAATTGGCACGTGTGGTCGAGGGATTTGCCAAACGCCCACAATTACAGGAACGCCTGACATCGCAGATCGCCGATTCTATTATGGATGTGCTTTGTCCCCGTGGTGTATGTGTCGTCATCGAAGCTGAACATATGTGTATGACGATGCGCGGTGTTAAAAAAGCCGGTACACAGACGATAACCTCAGCGGTACGGGGAATTTTTAAAACAAGCCAGGCGACACGGGCGGAAGCCTTTGCTCTGATTCACGGGCATAGAGTTTAAGGAGGACATAAGTGGATACCACCAGACATGAGGGAAAACTGGAACTCATTGCAGTAAAAACTTTTCCCGCCAGCAAGGAATTGTATATGCTGATCGATTTTTTAAACAAGTCCCTAAAAGAGAAGAAGTTGATGTTTGGCATCAGTAAAAACGGCGAAACGATGACTGTTTCGGTCTACGAGGTTTGAAATCGGTCCCCCCGGCGTGGCAACTTGGACAGCCATGACATAAACTGGATTAACCTTAGTTAGTGGTTGCGGGGCAGGGGGGATTGAAATGGATAAGCTCACCTATTGCCTGCGTTGCTTTCAGGACGTTGAACGCTGGGAGGAGTTAGTGGCCACCAGCACTTTCCTGGCCATTCGCTGCCCATACTGCAAGGCAGTGCACAGCATCTATCCGGATGGTACCGTCAGGGTACAATCCTAATTGGGGTGAAGGCACTTAGTGAGGATTCTGTTAACTAACGATGATGGTATTCTAGCCCCGGGAATTCAGGCATTAGCCAGACAATTGCGGTCTGTTGCGGAAATCTCTGTGGTTGCTCCGGACAGTGAGCGTAGCGCGACCGGTCATGGAATTACGTTGCGCCGCCCGTTAATGGTCCAGGAGCTTGATCTCGAGTGCGGGGGAAAGGGTTTCGCCGTAAGCGGTACTCCGGCGGATTGTGTAAAATTGGCGTTGCAAGGTGGGCTCGTACGACAACCCGATTTGGTTATTTCCGGGATCAATCAGGGACAGAACCTCGGTACAGACGTACTCTATTCCGGGACAGTTTCCGCTGCGATTGAGGCTGCGCTGCTGGGAGTACCGGGAATTGCCGTGTCCCTCACAGACTACCGGTATAATGATTTTTCTTTTGCCGCTGAATTTACGGAAAAATTATGTCAACAGTTGGCAAAACGCGGATTGACCACGGACACTCTGCTGAATATCAATATCCCTGCTGTGCCGCGGGGCCAGATCAAGGGTAGCAAAGTTACCAAATTATCGGTAATAAAATATGGTAATGTATTTGAAGAGCGCGTCGACCCGCAGGGAAGAAAGTACTACTGGCAATCTGGTACTGTATTAGACGATATTTATGAAGAAGATTGTGACATCTGCGCGATTCGGGCCAATCAAGTTTCGATTACACCAATTCATTTTGACTTAACTAATTACCGGATTATGGACGAAATTAAACGGTGGAAAATTGACAAATAATAAAACCAGCAGCTCTTACACTGCTGGTTTTGATTTTCCGCTATGCAGTTTTATTTTTCGCCATTCATCATCGATTGTTCTGCCCGGCGAATCATTGCTTTGACCATGTTTCCGCCGATCCGGCCGCCGATCCGGCCGCACTCACGGGAGGTCATGTTTTCCCAGCCGACCGTTTGAATTTTATCGGTCAATCCAAGTTCACCCGCTACTTCGTATTTGAATTGATCGAGCACGGAATGAGGTAAAACTTTTCCTTTATCAGTGAATTGAGCCATACTCGTCAACTCCCCCTTTTTAAAGTAATATTAATGATAACGTTCGGTTTCTATCATTATTTTGCCTCATTATTTTTTTATTATGGTGGACTTTTGATGGACAAAGAAGCATTCTCAGGATTAATTCTCAGAAAAAAACGCTGCCAATAATTACATATTTATTAATTGATTAAAGGAGAAGCGAAGTATTTGCTGACGTTTTTATTTTTTACGGTGCTTGCGTTCGTTCTGTTTAGTACGCCCTACCTTGGTAAAACCGGCGGGAGATCGTGGCTTTATTTGCTGGGGTTTCCGCTGGTCGTGGGGTTGGTGTTAGCGGTGGTTTCATTATTAAAAGTTTATTTTTTGTATAAATTAGTTGTCCTGCTGGCAGGGCTCGCCTTAGGGTTGGGGACATTACACTCCGTACGGACCCGGTTCAGAAGGTGATAAAGCGCCCGATGAGCGGGATACGGCGAAGATCTGTGCGGGAAAGGCCGCCATTGGCAAACAGGGTGGCAAGGTAGACGGCAGCGCTGAGCAGAAAAGCCAGCGGCAGCAGTTGCAGGGCGGGAAGAAAGGCCAATTGGGATTTTGCCAGGTAAAGGGCGCCGCCCATTAGTGTCGCCGCACTCAGTGGCTGCAGCAGGACCCTTTCCAGTTCTAGGGTTAAGCCAACCCGTCTGTTAATCGCCAGGAGATTGAGCAGCGAAATGATTGTATACGCCACGTTATAGGACCAGGCAGCTCCCACCAGGCCTAAACTGGGGATTGCTGTGAGATGATAAAGGACAATCAGTTTAAAGCAAGAGGCGATGATGGTATGAAAGACCGGAATTTGCGGCTGCCCTAGGCCTTGGAGAACCCCGGCCGTCGTCCCTTGCAGATATAAAAACAGACCGCCGAAAGTCAAAGTGGTTAAGACTGCAGCGGCATTGGGACTCTTAAACAGGTCCGTTAATTCCGGAGCAAAAAAGTTGAGAAAGACCAGAAACGGAGCGCCGACCAAAATTGTATAACGGATTGCTTCACCGGTACGGCGCCTAATCAACGGCAGTTTTTCGGCGGCTAAGGCTTCGGACACTGCGGGAACCAGGGAAGTAGACAGTGAAGAGGTAAATACAGTGGGGAAGGTTAACAAAACGACAGCCGCACCTCCCAGCTGCCCGTAAAGTGTGGCCGCTTCTCTAATGGAATAACCGGCAACCTCAAGCCGTTGGGGAATCAAGATCGAGTCGGCTGTGCTGGCAGCGCTGGTGATCAAGCGGCCGGCGGATACCGGAATGCCCAAACGGAATAAGTTTTTGACAATGGCCGGGATTCCAGGGGTTTTGTGCTGATCCGGAATCAGATAACGCTTCTTGTGGCGGCGGTAGAGAAATAACATTACGCCTAAGCCGACCAGTTCTCCGCAAACCATACCGGCAGCCAAACCGACCGCACCGTATTCGATGCCCAATGGCAGCAGCCTGGTGGCTAGGGTCAAGGCGACAATGATCCGGGTAATCTGCTCGCAAATTTGTTCCACCGCAGTTTGCTGCATTTCCTGCAGCCCCTGAAAATAGCCGCGAAACGCTGAACAGGCGGCCACAAAGAAGATGGCCGGGATGCAGATGGTAAATACAGGGAGAACACGCTTGTCCGGAAAGAGCGGGCCGGCAAAGCGGGGCAGCAGCAGGTAAAGCGCGATTGAGACCGCCATGCCGCTGCAGAGTAAGATCACCAGGGCAGTATGAAAAATTTTGCGCGCGGCGGCAGTGTTTCCCAAGGCGGTTTGCTCCGATACCAATTTGGAAATGGCCAACGGTAAGCCGGCAGTGGTTAAGACCAAAGCCATTATGTAGGTGGGAAACACCATTTGGTAAATGCCATAGGCTTCTGCGCCGACCCAGGTCATCACTAAATATTGATAGACAAACGCCAGCATGCGATTGATCAGATTTGCACCAAATAAAATTAGGGTTCCGTAAACAAAAGTTTTTTTCCCCAACGAAATCCCTCCTGCTTGTCTATATCTATGCCTGGATGAAAGAGGAATTTATCATCGGGTAACGAAATGTCAAAGTAACAAAAATTACCTAGCAATAACACAAATGGAGACACGTAATGACAGAAGATCCGGAGTCATTTACGCGGCAAAACTGAATAAATTTATGACATGATAAAGATAAGGCGTCCAGTTGGACGCCTTTTGACACCTTTTTACGCATTAGCCGGTTTGATTGGTAGAGTCTGCTTTCTGGTTCAGCCTGTTCATGAATTTCTCGACTCGCCCGGCTTTATCAACTATTTTTTGGACGCCGGTAAAGTAGGGATGACACTTCGAACAAACCTCAACCGTGATGTTTTGCCGGGTCGAGCCGGTTACGAATGTTTCTCCGCACAAACAACGAATTGTAGTTTGATAGTACTTGGGATGAATTTTTTCTTTCATCAAAAGTCAACTCCTCTCTAGTACTACTCTCTTATTCCATTATAGTGTACTATAGTATGTAGCTGTAAAATAATACTAAATAATCCCAAAAAGGTTAGCGGTCGGGACGAAAACAGGTATTGAAATCAGCTCCGTGGCGACAATAAAGACAGCATGTAATGGCAGTGGAACATGTACATACTCTAAATTGGTTGACTTGGCCTGCTTAGGCCGTTGTTAATAAATAACACCAAGGAGGAGATTTGTCTTGAAAAGCTACGCAATGGGAAAGCTGAGAAACCTGGGGATTATTGCCCACGGTGGAGCCGGTAAGTCCTCACTCGCTGAGGCCTTTCTGTTTAACACGGGCGTCATTAACCGGTTGGGCAAAATTGCTGACGGAAACACGGTCTCGGATTACCTGCCTGAAGAGATAAAGCATCAGGTCTCCATCAGCACCTCCCTAATTCCGTGCGAGTGGAAAGAGCATAAAATCAACTTCCTTGACACCCCGGGTTATTCTGACTTTTTTGGCGAAGTGCAAAGCGCCCTGCGGGTGACCGAAAGTGCACTGCTGGTTCTGTGCGGCGTGGCCGGCCTGGAGGTTCAGGCGGAAATTCTTTGGGAATATGCCGATTCGATCGGTTTGCCCAGAGTTGTCTTCGTCAATAAGTTGGACCGGGAGAACGCAAATTTTGCCCGAACGGTAGAACAACTGCAAGGTTTTTACAATAAGGCGCAAATTGTACCGGTGCAAATACCGATAGGCAGTGAGGGCGACTTTTGCGGTGTGATCGATGTTTTGGATCAACAGGCATTGCTGTTCGAGCCGAACGGCAGCGGTCAATTCCAGATTAAACCGGTACCGGCTGAATATCTGGATGAAGTGATAGCAAGGCGTGACGCTATCGCCGAAGCCATAGCTGAAGTCGATGACGAATTGATGCTCAAGTATTTGGACGGCGAAGAGTTAACAGATGACGAGCTAAAAGCCGGCCTGCGCAAAGCGATGATCGCCAAGATGATCGTGCCGGTGCTTTGCGGTTCGGCGTTGAAAAATATTGGTATCCAACCATTGCTGGATTTTATTGTGGCTTACCTGCCCTCACCGGAACACACAGCCGTTCCGGAAACTGCAGCGCTTGTGTTTAAAACGCTGGCTGACCCGTTTGTCGGGAAATTGAGCTATTTCCGCGTATTTGGCGGCTCAGTCGCTTCCGACTCAACAATGTTTAATACGCTTAAGCAAAAGGAAGAAAAGATTGGGCAGGTTTTCTGTTTGCGCGGCAAGAATCAGGAACCGGTTGCTCAGGTCACTGCGGGAGATATTGCAGCAATACCAAAACTGCAGGAGACATCTACGGGAGATACTCTGACGACGAAAGAAAGCGCAGCAGTGCTGCCGGGGATTGAGTTCCCAGCGCCTTGTCTCACTGTAGCCATTGCGCCAAAAAGCAAAGGAGACGAGGACAAGCTTGGAGCGGCCCTGGCTCGACTGGTTGAGGAAGATCCGACAATTGCGATCGGTAAAAACATGGAGACAAGGGAAACACTGCTGACCGGCTTAGGTGAAATGCACCTTGAGATTGTAACGGAAAAGCTGCAGCGTAAATTTGGGGTTGGAGTCACCATGCGGACGCCGCGCGTGCCGTACCGGGAAACGTTGCGCAAACCGGTACAGGTCGAGGGTAAACATAAGAAGCAATCGGGCGGCCACGGGCAGTACGGCCATGTCTGGATCAAGATTGAACCACTTGCGGGCCAGGACTTTCAATTCGCCGAGGAGATCTTTGGCGGGGCGGTACCGAGACAATATTTTCCCGCGGTGGAAAAAGGGATTCGAGAAGCCATGACGGAAGGTGTCGTTGCCGGTTTTCCGGTGACTGATGTGAAAGTAACCCTGTATGACGGCTCTTATCATACGGTCGACTCCTCGGAAATGGCGTTTAAGCTAGCGGCTATCCTCGCTTTTCGGAAAGGATCGGAACTGGCTAAACCGGTGCTGCTGGAGCCGATTATGAATGTCGAAGTCACAGTACCCGAAACCTTTATGGGGGACGTTATTGGTGATCTAAACAGTAAACGCGGTAAAGTCCTGGGGATGGAACAAGACGGGAGATTTCAGGTAATCAAGGCCTTGGTTCCCATGGCTGAAATGCTCCACTACGCCATTGACCTTAAATCGTTTACCCAGGGCCGCGGTACGTTTAGGCTGGAGTTTGCGCATTATGAACAGGTACCGGAAAAGATCAGCGGTGAAATCGTCGCCACGGTCAAGGCAAACGGGTAAGACAGGGACATAATTTTTAGGCAGTTTGCAAATCTTGGCTTTTATTAGTGTTTTTTGCACAAGGAAATACACCCGGTGCGTAGAATATACTTAGGGTAATTTCGTAGAGGAGGCACAGCAACTTGGAACAGAACCTTAATCCTGCGGGAGCCGGGCCCGGGGGAAACACAGTTGTCATTGGACACGGCCCTTCCAATGGCGCTGGATTGGGAAGAGATCGACCTTCTTGGATAAAACAGCACAAATTTTTGCTGGTCACCATTAGTGTGCTGATCTTAGTGATTGCGTCTGCAGGCATTTCACTGGGCGTTTACACCTGGGATAGGGGGGTAATCGCTAACGGTGTCGTGATTAATGGAGTACCGGTAGGTAACCTTACCCGGGATGCGGCACAGAAGAAGTTAGATGAAAAAAGTCGCACGATGGTGAGCAAGGTTGTCAAACTTAACGCAGAGGGAAAGAGTTTTGACGTAACGCTTGGACAATTAGGGCTGAATATTAGTACAAAACAGCAGTTGGATAAAGCCTACAGTATTGGCCGGGTTGGCGGAATTACCCTGAGAGCCTTAAGTAAACGCAACGCTGCTCAGCAAGGAGTAAAGCTCGGTTACAGCCAGTCCTGGGATGAAAAGAAAATGCGGGCAACGCTGGCAAAGACCTTTGCCGCGCTGAATATCACTCCTGTTGATGCCAGTTTTACAATTAGCAGTGACAACAAGATGCTGATCAAAGCGGGTAAGGGCGGTAAGACGGTGGACGTCGGCTCCGCGGTGAACCAAGTGAAGAAACTCTCTATTCTTGACCCAAGTGAAGTCGAAGTTGGCTTTAAACCTGTACAGCCTAAGGTTTCCGCCGCTCTGCTGGAGAGCCAGAAAATAACCGGCTTGGTCGCAACCTATACGACCCATTTTGATGCCAGTAATGCCGGACGTTCGACGAATCTGCGCGTGGCGGCAATGGCTTTGGACGGAGTTGTGGTCAAACCGGGCGAAGTATTTTCCTTTAATAAGGTTGTTGGTCCCCGTAGCTCAGAGGCAGGTTATAAAAACGCCTTAATTATTGTCAACGGGCAGTTTGTGCCTGGCCTTGGAGGCGGCGTATGTCAGGTCTCCAGTACGCTGTACAACGATTTACTGCTGGCTGACCTTGATATCACCGAGCGGGCAAATCATAACCTGGCGATTAGCTACGTCCCCCTCGGACAAGATGCCACGGTGGCGTACGGGTCGCTTGACCTGAAGTTCCGGAATGATTCAGGCACATATCTGCTGATCAGAACGCACCTTACCGATAGTACCCTCACCTTCGATCTGTACGGTAAACCGGTGCCAGGCCGGCAAGTGACTATCGCTAATTCCACGGTCAAGGTGATTCCTGCACCGCAGCAGCGTACGGTTGACAAGTCACTGGCCCACGGCAGTACTGTCGTTAAACAGGGAGGCGAGCCAGGGGCGGTAATTGTCAGCACAAAGACGGTAAAAATGAATGGACAGATAGTTAAACAGGAAAGCCTGGGGCGGAGTACTTATGACGCGCTACCGACGATTGTGGCTGTAGGTCCGTAATAATCATAATTATTAATTTGATCCAGTCGTACAAACAGCTTATTACTTACAGCTTACAAAAAATAGAGGCCGATTTTCGGCCTCTATTTTTTCGTTTGTACGCTCGGAAATCATAACCTTGTCGCAGAGAATAACCGTCTTTACCGTCGGTCACCGCCTTGTTCATAAAAGAGCAGGTCATCCAGACTGATGAATCCGCCCAGGTCTTTGGTAAAGATTAACCGGGCATAGCGGGCTTCTTCCGGGGATCTGCCGGTAAGCTCAACGAAGAAGCTCCACAACGGGAGGGGTGTAATACTTTTCCCAGGTATATCGAAATTGAGCCCGATTCCCAATTCCGAACCTCTTTTGTCCAGCCAGACGAGCTTAAGATGCAGATCGGAGGCAATCCCGTCGCCGACAGCAAAAAAAGACAGTAAATAATGGCGTTTGCGGAAAATTCTAATATCTTGGGAAAGGGTCGCCTGTAACTGATTTGTGCCGCCCAGGACTGCCCGGTAGGCACCGGTATGAGAACTACCTTTAACGGAAATTACGTTTTCCGACTGCCAAGCGAGCAAACCCAATTCAAAGCTGGCGTTTTGCACTAAATTTCCCTTGCGTGCAGCCACTGTACATCACCCATTAAAAGTTTATTTCCGACTGATGGCAAAAATGTTTCTAATTGGCTAGTTTTATAGCAAGTTATTAGCAGGAATTGTGTGATTAATGTAGAAAATAGTTCTTCAAGCACGGACACTAGTATACTCAGGGGAGATAGTCCGTTCTGCCCAGAGGGGCGTCGAAAAACTGTGAGGGGGAAAAAACGATGAAAGTTTTGGTAATGGACGGTGTATCGGAAGAAGGCTTGCTGCCCTTACGGCAGAACCCCGCGATCGAAGTAGTGATCGGCAGCAAAATGAGCGAAGACGAGTTGGCCCGGGAGATTCCTCAATATGAGGCGCTGATTGTGCGCAGTGCAACAAAAGTGACAGAGAAAATCTTTGCCTGTGCGGATAAGCTGAAGGTAGTCGGTCGAGCCGGTGTTGGCGTTGACAATATTGATCTTGAAGCGGCAACGCGTAAAGGCGTAATCGTGGTAAACGCGCCGGACGGAAATACGATTGCCGCCACTGAACAGACCATTGCGATGATGTTGGCGTTAGCACGGAATATTCCTCAGGCCGTAGGCAAACTGAAGCAGCATACCTGGGATAAAAAAAGCTTTATGGGGGTCGAACTGCGCGGTAAAACACTGGGCATCATCGGCCTGGGTCGAATCGGTTCTGCTGTTGCCAAGCGTGCTGAGGCAATGGAAATGAAGATCATCGCTTTTGACCCCTACATTACTGAGGAAAAAGCCGCCAGCCTTGCTGTTGAATTGGTAAGCTTTGAGGATTTGTGCCGGCGGGCTGACTTTATGACTGTGCATATGCCCAAGACCAAAGAAACTTACCACATGATTAATGAACAGGCACTGGGCTGGATGAAAGACGGCGTACGCCTGGTCAACTGTGCGCGCGGCGGTATTATTGATGAACAGGCACTTTACAGGGCCTTGGTTGAGAACAAGGTAGCAGGCGCGGCGTTGGATGTATTTGAGCATGAGCCGGATACGGATAACCAACTGATCGACTTGCCGAACTTTATCGCCACACCTCATTTAGGCGCCTCCACTGCAGAAGCACAACTAAATGTCGCGGTTGATGTGGCCCAGGAAATTGTTGCCGCTTTGAGCGATCAACAAGTGAAAAATACCGTAAACATACCGGCGATCAGCCCGCAAATCATGAACGCTGTCCGGCCTTATCTCGCGTTGGCGGAAAAGATCGGCCGTTTTCAGGCCTATCTGTTATCCGGGCGGGTCAACAAGGTGGAAGTTCTATGCAGCGGGGAGCTTAGCAATGAAGAAGTGACCCATATTACGACGGCGACCTTGAAGGGATTGCTTGACCCGATCCTGAAAGACTCTGTTAATTTTGTAAATGCCCAGTTCTTGGCAAAAAGCCGGGGCATTCATGTCCGCCAATCCTTAAACGGGCATACGGGCGGTTATTCCAGCCTGGTTACGGTAAAGGTGACTACCGACCAAGGTGAAACCTCTGTTTCCGGAACTTTATCCGGCGAAAATACCCCCCGGATTGTGTGCATTAACGGTTACCGGATCGATGTCGTGCCGCAGGGCAATATCTTTTATATCCCGCATACCGATAAACCGCGGGTGATCGGCGCTGTATGCTCCTTGTTCGGCGGCTACGACATAAATATTGCGTCGATGCAGGTGGGCCGTCAAGAAGCGGGCGGCACGGCAATCATGATGATTTCCGTTGACGGGGAAACTCCGGAACAAGCGCTTGAGGCAATTACCGATGTTCCAGGGGTACTCGGCGTGAAAAAAATTGAATTGTAAAAGTTGCAGGAATTCACATGCCAACAGCGAATTATAAGCATAACAACAAGAACCAGAAGGTTCTGACAAATTTACCGTAGACAATTGACGTTTTACAAAAATCAAAAATTAAAATCTGGATAACAGGGCCACGAAGGTCAAACAGGCAAGAAGCCTGGTTGGTTTTTCGTGGCCTTTGTGATTTCGGGAGGTGATCGTAGATGTGTGAAGCTAATGCTTATCTGAAGAATGGGGAAACAGAAGAACTGCTGATGGAACAAGTTGATATCATCGAATCGTTCGGTAATGGTCTGCGTTTGGTCGATATCTTTGGAAAACAAAAATTGATTAACGCCAGGATCAAAGATATGAACCTTCTCAACCACCGTATTTTGTTGGAACAGCTGGAGGTTGGAGGGGAAGAGAACAGATGAGAAGTTGGATGAAATACGGCCTGGCAGTGATCGCCATCCATGTCGTGGGCCTGGCGCTGTTACTGCCGCACCTTGGGCAATTCCCTCAACTGCTGGGGTTTGGCTTTTTGGCTTATACCCTCGGGTTGCGCCACGCGTTTGATGTTGACCATATCGCCGCAATCGATAATACGGTACGCAAGATGATTCAGGACAAACAGGACCCTTCCGGGCTCGGTTTCTTCTTTTCCCTCGGGCATTCATCCGTAGTGTTTATCCTGGCGATCGTTACGGCTGTTTCCATGAATTGGGCTCAACACAACATTCCCCAACTAAAAGCAATTGGCGGCTTAATCGGCATTACAGTTTCCGGCGGGTTTCTCGTGCTTATCGGCCTGGTTAACCTGTATATCTGGTTTGATATCTTTCGCTTTTTTCTCGGGATGCGCAGAGGGGAATATGATGCCGAAAGCATCGATAGAATCCTGCTGAACAGGGGTTTTATTTCCCGCTTTTTTGGGCCATTCTACCGTTTAATCACGAAAAGCTGGCATGTCTATCCACTGGGTTTTTTGTTCGGACTGGGCTTTGATACGGCCTCTGAGGTGGCACTGCTCGCGATTGCGGCTAATGCCGCCACCCAGTATGTTCCGGTAAGCGTGTTGTTGGCGCTGCCCATTCTGTTTGCTGCCGGGATGAGCCTGATGGATACGGCGGATGGGGTTTTTATGACCACAGCTTATGACTGGGCTTTCTCTACGCCATTGCGTAAAGTTTATTATAACCTGTCCGTCACAGGGTTGTCGGTAGTTGCGGCGTTATTCATCGGCCTAATTGAACTCGCCCAAATCCTTACCCCTAAACTTGGACTCAGCGGTGGGATTTGGACCTGGATTCAAGAACTTGATTTTGGGGGAATCGGGTACTTGTTAGTCGGCTTGTTCGTGCTCTGCTGGGGTTTTTCTTACCTGCTGTGGAAGGTATTGCGCCTCGAATATCCCATTTCTTCCCGATAGTAGAAGATATTCCCCATGTAAAACACGCCCACTTCGGTATGAAGTGGGCGTGTTTTTTAGGAGGGTGGTAACACTGAGATTATAGGTGCCTAAAGCAGCTGATAAAACAGCTTAACGGCTACAAGTAATGACATAATCAGAAAAATCGGCTTCACCA
This sequence comes from Desulfobacteria bacterium, assembly GCA_036260765.1. Taxonomy (GTDB): domain Bacteria; phylum Bacillota; class Desulfitobacteriia; order Desulfitobacteriales; family JAJXUE01; genus DATAMA01. Next base: position 11,959 of record DATAMA010000044.1, read on the forward strand.
AGTAAACGCCGCGCTTGAGCGCCAGTTTCGTGCCGACAATCGAGCCAATAATCATAAAGATCGCCATCGGGATACCATAGAAAAACAGAATTTTGCCGTTAAGGGCAAATAACAGGAGCGAGGCGAAATTACTGGTAAAGTTAAGCACTTTGGCATTGGCGGAAGCAGAGACAAAATCAAACCCGTAAAAGGTAATAAAACAAAAGATCAGGAACGAACCGGTACCAGGCCCGAAAAATCCGTCGTAAAAGCCTAAGCAGAATGCGAACAGACAACCTAAGACGATTTTTTGCGTGGATAAGCCGGAAAAATTATCGGTCATACCAAGATTCTTATGCAGAAAAGTGTATACGCCGACGAACAAAATTAAGATTAGCACTGCTTTATTCAAAAAAGCGGAACTTACCTGGAGAACCGTCCATACCCCGAGTAAAGCCCCGAGAAAGGTAAAGGCAACTTGCCACTTAATTAACGGTAGGTGAACCTTGCCTGAGCGGGCAAAGGTAATTGAACTGTTGCACGAGGCGCAGGTTGAACAGAATTTATTTGTCCCCAGGGCGAGGTGCGGCGGTACTCCCACTAACAGCAGGGCAGGCAGGCTGATTAATCCGCCCCCGCCGGCGATTGCATCGATGGCTGCAGCAAAAAAACCAAACACACAAACTATTAAAACGTTCATTAAGACCATCTTCCGAACCTCACATGTAAAAATGAATACCAACTCTATAGTATAACTAACTGGACAAAACGGTTCAACCGCTTAAAATGGAGATATACATAACATAAGGGGAGAGGGAGAACCAGTAAATGGCACAAAGATTTGCAGAACCGGCTACCAGGTTAACCGGATTGGATGCGGCGATTTTTTCGGAAATGGACAATTTACGCCGGAAGGTTGAGGCGGCAGGCCGCGAGGTAATTAATCTAGGGATCGGCAGCCCTGACCGCGCGCCGGCCGACCATATTAAACGGGCCTTGCTGAAGGCAGTCGAGGCCGATAGCAGTTACGCTTATACGCTGACGCAGGGAATCAGTGAATTGCGTCAAGCGATCGCGGGCTGGTATTCGCACAGGTTTGGCGTGGAATTAAACCCGGATACCGAGGTTCTGTCTTTAATGGGTTCTCAGGACGGGTTAGCGCATATCTATACCGCATTTATTAACCCCGGGGATCTCGCCCTAATTCCTGACCCGGGTTATCCTATTTACACCACTGGGCTGCTCCTGGCGGGCGGACGTAAATATTCGTTACCGCTGCTGGCTGAAAACGGCTTTTTGCCCGATTTTGCGGCGATCCCGGCAAAGGTTGCCGCGCAAGCGAAATTGATGTTTTTAAACTATCCGAATAACCCGGTAGCTGTGACCGCGGACCTGGCGTTTTTTAACCGGGTCGTCGAGTTTGCCCGTAAATACAACATCATAGTTTGCCATGATAACGCCTATTCTGAATTGGCCTATGACGGATATCGGCCGCCCAGCTTTTTGCAAGCGGATGGAGCTAAAGAGATTGGCATTGAGTTTCATTCCGTATCCAAGTCTTACAACCTGGCCGGGTGCAGGCTGGGCTTTGTAGTGGGAAATGCGCAAATCATCAGTACCCTGGCTAAGGTGAAATCGAATATCGACTACGGCATATTCAAGGCGGTTCAGCTCGCTGCCGTTGCTGCTTTGAATGGTCCGCAAGAAGTTGTTACGGCCAATGCCCAGGCGTACCAACAGCGACGCGATGTGTTGATCGATGGCTTGGCCAAAGCGGGGTGGATCATTCCTAAGCCGAAGGGATCGATGTTTGTCTGGGCACCTATTCCGCAAGGATATCGCTCTTCATACCGGTTTGCGGTTGATCTGCTGAAGGGCAGCGGGGTGGTGGTGATCCCCGGGGTTGCCTTTGGCGAACAGGGAGAGGGGTATGTCAGGATAGCGCTTGTGCAGGATACTCCGGTGTTGGCTAAAGCTGTTGAGCGGATAACCCAATTTTTAAACAACTAGGCCGCACAGATTTGCAGCCGAAATCGCTCAAACCCGATAATCTCTACATGATAAATACTTTACAGATAAGCTGATTCTAGCTCAGTTCCAGGAGAGGCCGTTCAATTTGAACGGCCTCTTGTTTATTTAAAGCAATGCATTGAGATTCAGCAAATCTCAAATAATAGACGGAAAAGGAGGCTTGTACCCATTGGCAAAAGTGATGAAAACGATGGATGGAAATCAGGCGGCAGCGACAGCTTCATACGCGTTAACCGAAGTCGCAACAATCTTCCCGATTACGCCGTCTACTCCGATGGCAGAAGGGGTTGATGAATGGGCAGCACGGGGGAAACAAAACCTGTTGGGCCAACGGGTAAAAGTAGTTGAAATGCAGTCTGAAGCAGGTGCTGCCGGGGCGATGCATGGTTCACTCGCAGCCGGGGCCTTAACCACGACCTATACTGCATCTCAAGGACTTCTGCTGATGATTCCCAATATGTACAAACTGGCCGGCGAACAATTGCCAGGCGTTTTTCACGTTACCGCCCGGGCGATTGCCGCACATGCCCTGTCAATTTTCGGCGATCATCAGGACGTAATGGCCTGTCGGCAAACCGGCGTGGCGCTGCTCGCTTCCTCCAGCGTCCAGGAAGCATTGGATCTTGGTTATGTTACGCACTTGTCGGCAATTAAAGCAAAACTGCCTTTTTTGCACTTCTTTGATGGATTTAGAACATCACACGAAATCCAAAAAATCGAGCTGATTGATGAGCAGGAAATCCGTAAAGTTGTCGATTGGCAGGCAATTCAAGCGTTCCGGGATAAAGCACTAAGCCCGGAACATCCGGTAGTCAGGGGAACAGCCCAGAATCCGGATATTTACTTCCAGGGGCGGGAAGCCGCCAATCCCTTCTATGGTGCAGTACCGGACATCGTGGAAGGTTATATGAAGGAAATAAAACGGATCACCGGGCGGGAGTACCACCCGTTTGACTATTACGGAGCGCCGGATGCCGAATACGTTATCATCGCCATGGGTTCGGTTTGCGAAACGATTGAGGAAGCCATCGACTATCTGATCGCGCAGGGGGATAAAGTTGGGCTGGTTAAGGTCAGGCTCTATCGGCCGTTCAGTGCCAAGTATTTCTTTGATGTTTTGCCCCAAACCGTCAAAAAAATTGCGGTTCTCGACCGGACCAAGGAACCTGGCGCCGGCGGCGAGCCCTTATATCTGGATATCGCCCATCTTTTCTATGCACAGGCCGAGCGGCCGACGATCGTTGGCGGGCGCTACGGGCTGGGTTCAAAAGATACGAGACCTTCCCAGATCGTTGCGGTGTTTAACAACCTTAAACAGCCCAATCCACAAAATAATTTTACGCTTGGCATTACCGATGATGTTACGAACACCTCGTTGCCCGAAACTGACGATATTGAAACCGTTCCGGTGGGTACGATCAGCTGCAAATTCTATGGGCTGGGTTCCGACGGCACGGTTGGGGCTAATAAATCAGCGATTAAGATCATCGGTGACAACACTGACCTTTATGTGCAAGGTTATTTTTCCTATGACAGTAAGAAATCCGGTGGGACCACAGTCTCTCATCTGCGCTTCGGCAAGCAGCCGATCAAGTCAACCTACCTGATCTATCACGCGGATTATATCGCTTGCCACAACAAATCCTTCGTCTACAACTATGACTTGCTCAAAGGCTTAAAGCCGAACGGTACCTTTGTCCTCAATTGTGCCTGGAAGCCGGCGGAATTGGCGGACAAACTTCCGGCGGCGCTGCGGCGATACATCGCCCTGAATAATATCAAATTCTATACTGTCGATGCGGTTGGCATTGCCTCCGAGATTGGCTTGGGCGGCAGGATCAACATGATTATGCAGGCCGCCTTCTTTAAGCTGGCTAACGTGATTCCGGTCGAGCAAGCGGTAGCCTATTTGAAAGGGTCCATCGAGAAGACCTATGGTAAAAAGGG
>DATAMA010000051.1:0-31297 GCA_036260765.1 Desulfobacteria bacterium
TCCTTTTGAGGACAAGTTACAAGCATTCCGTGTTTCTGTTTCGTGGGGTTCGGTCACAACATCTTGCCACAATACAGCCAGTATTGATGCCTTTATTGATGCCGCTGACCGCAAATTATATAATATGAAAAGGCATAAACCAAACCCACCTGTACTTAAAATTCGCAAACACACCACCCGGCCCCTGTAGAACCATAAAAACAGTACGAGGAAAAATGCGCATTGGTTCCCTCTGCGCGCGTTTTTCCTCGTACTATCTTCCGCTGTCCTTGCCAATATTGGCAAGGTTATGCTTTCCGATTGTATAGAAAAACAGCAGCCACACCGCACTCAAATTGAGGCGTTGTGGCTGCTGTTTATTTTCCGGTTGTTCCGGTTACCGCATCCGACATTCGTACTGAAAACAGTTTAGAAACACCTGCTTCCATCGTTATGCCATACAGAACATCTGCGGCGGTCATAGTCCCTTTACGGTGCGAAATCACGATAAACTGAGTCAACTCACTCAGTTCGTTTAAATAATTAGCGAATCGATCTACATTGGCCTCGTCCAAAGCGGCTTCGATTTCATCTAACACGCAAAACGGACTGGGCCGTACCTGAAGCATCGCGAACAACAGGGCGATCGCGGTTAACGCCTTTTCCCCACCCGATAACAGGGAAAGGTGCTGAAGCCGTTTTCCCGGTGGTTGCGCAACAATGTCCACACCTGTTTCCAGTAAATCATCCGGATCAGATAATCTCAACTCCGCGCGCCCGCCACCGAACAATTCCTGAAAGACTGCGGCAAATCGTGTATTTATGGCCTCAAATGCCGCTGCGAAGCGTTCCGCCATTATCCGGTCCATCTCAGCAATGACATTAAACAGCGATTGCTTGGCGCCTAATAAATCCTGTTGTTGCGCTGATAGAAAGGAAAAGCGTTCGCTGACCCGCTCAAATTCTTCAACTGCCCCCAGGTTAACCGGTCCTAGCGCGTTAACTTCCCCTTTCAGGCGGTTAATCCCGCTTACAGTCTCCCGCCGGTTATCAACCGGTTTGCTGTGTTTTCTCGCCTCCGCTAAATCCAGACCGAGGCCTTCCTGCAGACGATTAAGCGCGGTATTTTTTTCGGTTTCCAGCCGCGCTTCCTGAACACGGGCAGAGGACAGCTTGGCTTGAAGTTCCTGTAAACGTTGTCTAAGCGCTCTTTCCGATTCCTCTTTGCCAGTAAGCACACCGGCATTGTCCTGACGCAGATCCCGACAGGCCTGAAGCTCTTGCTGGGCAGCGTTTTCCGCCTGAATCAAGGCTGTCATTTCACCCTGAAACTGTTCCACTTTCCTGCTGATGTCAGCTTTGCGTTGTTCAATCGCTTCGCACTCAGCGGCGAGGTCAGCCACGGTTAACTCAAATTCGTGTTTTTGCTGATAGTACCGCTTTAACGCTGTATCAAGGCTCTTTTCCGCTTGTTCCACAGACGCCAGCTGTACTTTCAGTTCCGTAATTGTACTTCGTGCTTGTTCCCTGGAACTACCGCGTGTTTTCAGATTCTCTTGCAGCCTTTGCAACTTCACATTGAGCTCATTGTACTCCGTTTCGCGCTGCTCCCGTTGAACCGCCAGTTCCCGTTCGCGATTCCGAACGCCGGTGAGCTCAAGCTCCACCTGTTCTGACTCCAATTCAGCCTGGGCAATCTCACCCTCAAGCCGGGAACGTTCCTGGCTTAAACCCGCTATTTTCGCCTCCTGGCCCGCCAGATCCAGTTCCCGCTTTTTCAGGCCTGCCTGAGCCTGGCTTTCCCTTGCAGCCAAAAGCTTTAGTTGCTCTAAGAACTCCGCCTCACTGGCCTGAAAACCGGCGAGTTGCTGTTGCAGGCCGCTCACCTGAGCTGCCAAAGCGGTTAATTCCCGGTTTCTGCTCAGTAAGCTGGCTGAACTGCGGTGTAAACTGCCACCCGTCAGCGAACCACCGGGGCTTAACAACTCACCGTCAAGGGTGACGATTTTTAGCCTGTACGCGCCGAGGCGGGCAACTTGACTAGCCAGTTCAAGATTTTCAACTATCAGCACCCTGCCTAATAAATACTCCAACACCGGCTGATACTTGTCAGCTGTACTGATTAGATCCGCAGCTACGCCCAAAACACCGGCAGCCTTTAATACCCGTGGTTCGAAAGCGCGCGGCGCCGCCTGAATCGTATCAAGCGGCAGGAAAGTTGCTCGGCCTGATTTACTCCTTTTTAGCCAGGCAATGGCCTGTTTAGCGTCAGCCTCCGTCTCCATTACCAGGTTTTGCAGGCTGCCGCCGGCCGCTATTTCAATCGCTGTTTCCAGGTGATCGGGAACCTGAATAAGTTGTGCCACTGCGCCGCAAATGCCCCGTACCTTACCGCTGCTGCCAGCCTGCAGGACCTCTCTGACACCCCGGTTGTATCCTTCAAAATCACGCTGCATATCCGTTAACACTTTATAACGGGACTTAGCCGCTTGCATCCGTTCCAACACTTGCTGATGTTCCTGCTGCAAACGTTGGCGGTTTGTCTCCAGCGACTGACGCTCCTGGCTGAAAGCGGCCAGTTTCTCACTTAATCCGGCAATATCACTCTTAGCTGTAACATTGTTTTCATTTGTAGCGGCATACTCGGTGTTAACTTGTGCCAGCGCACAATTTTTGGCCTCAGCTTGCTCCTTAAGTGTAGTCTGCCGGTATTGTAAACCCGCAGCCTGCTGTTGCAACGCGGCCAATTCATTGTTTAGCTTTGCTGACTCCGATAACACTTCAAACACCGCTGACTTGGCGTTTTCCACAAGCTGCTCCGCACTGCCTAGTTCTGTACTGGAAGCGTCAAAGTTTTGCTGTGCTTCCGCTAGCTTAGCCTCCAACCCCTGCCGCTGTTGCCGCAGTGCCAGCAGCTTTGTTTCTTCCGCGGCATACTCGTGGTGCAGAACCTCCGCCTTTTGTTTGATTTCCTCAGTTTCAGCCGCAAGCCGTGTTTTTTGTTCGGTTAACCCGGTATCGCGTTCCAACCCAAGCTTTTTCTCCGCTTCCGCGGCTTGAATTTGGCTGGCTAATTCGTGGCAATGCGTCTGCTGCTGAAAAATTTGCTCATCCAAACCTTGTACTGCCAGCTTTAATTTGGCAATCTCAGCCTCCTCAACCCGCAGGTGGGTTTCGTGACTCATTATCTCATTTTCAACTGTTTTAATCTGCTGCCGGTAACCCGTAAGTTTACCGTCTAATTCTCCAAGATCAAATACGGCCAGGTTCAGTTCCTGTTCATCAAGCGCCTGTTTTAAGTCCAGGTAACGGCGCGCTGTTTCCGCCTGCTCTTGCAGCGGTCCGGTTTGGGCAGCCAATTCCGTAATGATATCAGCTAACCGCAACAGATTCTGTTCTGTATCCTCCAGTTTTCGGGTAGCTTCCCGTTTACGATTACGATATTTTATAATACCCGCTGCCTCTTCAATGATCGAGCGTCGTTCTTCCGGCTTGGCGGAAAAAATCTCCTCCACCCGGCCCTGGCCAATAATTGAAAAACCTTCTCTGCCGATACCTGTATCCATAAATAGTTCATGGATATCCTTCAGGCGGCAGGGGGTTTTATTAATCAGGTATTCCCCTTCCCCATCCCGGTAGACCCGGCGGGTTACGGCGATTTCCGCGTAATCCAGGGGAAACATTCCCGTGGAATTGTCCAGAATCAAGGACACTTCGGCCATCCCAATTGGACGCCGTTTAACACTGCCGGCAAAAATAACGTCTTCCATTTTAGCGCCACGCAAGGACTTTACGCTCTGCTCGCCAAGAACCCAGCGAATCGCATCGGTAATGTTGCTCTTCCCGGAACCGTTAGGTCCGACAACAACGCTTAATCCGTGATCAAAATCAAGCGTAACCTTTTCTGCGAAAGACTTGAAGCCATGGATAGTCAGACCTTTTAAAATCAAAAATGGTCCCTCCAACTTTACAGCAATTAACCAAAACAAAAATCCCACTTTAGATTCGCCGTAAAGTGGGAAATTCCTGTTTAATGTAGACATCGCCCCTGGCGATATTTAGCGCCGGTAGAACCTGGATTTTATCGAAACCGTATTTACCCTTCAGTTGATCAACGTTCGCGTTACGCAGGCCGCGGACACTGGAGATATCGCGTGGATGGCAATAAATAATCAAGTTCCCGGTTTTTTCCGGTAAAGCTTGTTCAATTTTCGTCAGCATGAGAGCCGCATCTACCAAGGCCCTGAACGCTGGGTGATACGGTCCGGCTAAAACACTCTCGGTCAACTCAGACGATGGCTGCAACCCCATGCGGATGATCGGGATATCCGCAGCTGCAAACAGTGTCACGGCGTCCTTGCACCAGTCAACCGCTTCCTGCAACCCGAGTGCCCGGTAATTACCTTCTATCCACATTTCAGCTAACCGCGTACCTTTAATCACAACGGTTGGATAAACCCTGACCAAAGTTGGTCGGAGCTTAATCGTCCGCTCAACAGTACGCAAAAATTTACTCTTTGTATCACCAGGCAGTCCGGGCATCAATTGAATACCAACGGCCAAGGCAGATTGTTTGAGGCGGTGCACTGCCTCCTCGACAACCGCCGGATCATAAGCACGTCCGGAATGCTGTAGTACCTCTCGGTCAAGCGACTGAACCCCAAGTTCTACGGTCTCCACGTTGTAATCCTTTAATAACTGCAGAGATTCAGCGTAGATCCAGGCTGGGTGAGTTGACAAACGAATCGAATCGATCCTGCCGGATGCGAGAAAGGGCCGAACTTGTTCAAGCAACTGTTCTTGCCTTGCCAACGGTAAAGCAGTAAAAGTCCCACCATAAAATGCCACCTCAACCGGGTGAGCACCTGGCGGGACTTTTGTCAACGCGTGATCAATAATCTGGCCAATATCCGTCGGACCTGTTTTAGCGGCAATTGTTCGTTGATCACAGTACACGCAATGATAGGGGCAACCCCAATGTGGCAGAAAGATAGGAATAATGTGGTGGCGTGCAGCCATTAATGTTTATGTTCCTTCCAATTATTAAGGACTGCATGGGCGGCAGCTTGCTCCGCTTCCTTTTTCGTTCGTCCTTCCCCTTTAGCCAACAATTGGCCTTTGAGAAAGACTCCGGAGATAAACCGTTTATTATGATCCGGTCCCGACTCAGCCAAAATTTGATAACTGACCTGGCCTTCCTTTTTTTGTACCTTCTCTTGCAACATTGTTTTATAGTCCCCGTAATCGCCATGGGCAAGTTGATCAATTTCCGGTTTAAGCTGCGCGATCACAAATTTCTGAGTAGACTCCAACCCCTCAGTAAGGTAAATCGCACCGATCAACGACTCGAACGCATCAGCAAGAATTGATGGGCGTTCCCGGCTGCCGGAAAGCTCCTCACCCTTGCCCAATAACAAGTATTGGCCAAGGCCGATACCTTTCGCCCGTCTGGCCAGAGTGTGTTCGTTCACGACTGCGGCCCGCATCTTGGTTAACTCTCCTTCCGGTCTCCCTCGGAAAGTATCATAAAGATATTCGGCGATGATAAAGCCAAGAATGGCATCACCCAAAAATTCGAGGCGCTGATTGTGTTCTTTGGCTTTGGAGGGATTTTCAAAGGCATAGGAAGGATGAGTTAGCGCGACATCTAAAGTGTTTCCAGGACACACCTTGACATCAAGAGCGTTAACAAGTTCCGTTAGTTTACTAACGCGTTGTTCATCCATCCGACTTCTCTCCTTTAGCGATATTTTTTAAGCACCACTGTAGCGTTATGTCCACCAAAGCCTAAGGAATTGGACATTGTGGCAGTCACTGTCATCTTGCGAGCCTCATTTGGCACATAATCCAAATCACAGTCCGGATCTGGATTTTCTAGGTTTATCGTCGGCGGCGCAATCTGATCCTGGATTGCTTTTGCACAGATAGCGACTTCCAACGCCCCGGCTGCACCCATGAGGTGACCTGTCATCGACTTAGTTGAACTGGTCGCTACTTTCTTGGCCAAGTCACCAAAAACAGTCTTGATTGCCGCAGTTTCACAGGCATCATTCGGCCCCGTGGAAGTGCCGTGCGCATTAATATAACTGATATCTGCCGCGGTAAGTCCGGCGTCGCTGATCGCATTGGCCATAGCCCGCGCTGCGCCTGCCCCCCCCGGTACCGGTGCAGTAATATGGTGGGCATCACAAGTGGAACCATATCCCGCCACTTCCGCATAAATTTCAGCGTTCCGGGCTAACGCATGTTCCAGGGTTTCCAACACCAAAACTGTCGAGCCCTCAGCCATAATAAACCCATCCCGGTCACGGTCAAACGGTCGGCTCGCTCTCGTTGGCTCATCGTTGCGCGTTGACATTGCTTTTAGGGAACAAAACCCGGCAAAAGCCAGTGGCGTTAACGGAGCTTCCGTACCACCCGCTAAAATAACGTCAACATCACCGTGTTGCAGTAAGCGCAAAGCCTGGCCTACGGCATCGGTTGAGGAAGCGCACGCGGTCGCTACGGTATGGCTCGGCCCCTGTAAGCCAAACGTGATGGAGATGCGGCCTGCGCCCATATTACTGATCAGCATTGGCACAAAGAACGGGCTGACTCTTCCCGGCCCACGGTGCATCATCATTTCTTTTTGTTCTTCAAATGTCGTTACGCCGCCAATACCACAACCAAGGACAACGCCAATACGTTCACGGTCCTCTTGTTCGAAATTCAGTTTTGCATCTTCAACCGCCAATTTTGCCCCGGCAACTGCGAATTGCGAGAAGCGGTCCATGCGGCGCATTTCTTTTTTATCGATAAATTGGATTGGGTCAAAATCATTGATTTCTCCGGCAATTTTTGTTGGCATATCAGAAACGTCAAACCTGGTAACCGGCCCGATGCCAGATCTCCCCTGTATAATGTTGTCCCATACCAAATCTTTGCCTATCCCAACGGGTGATATAATCCCGATCCCGGTAATCACAACGCGTTTAGTCATGCTACACCCCTCTAGGTTGTTTAATTTGCTCTACTTCCTGCAGCAGGTTTTCAAAAATCTTCTTTACGGACAGGACTTCGGTAATCTTCCGTACCCGTTCACCCGAAAAGACCAGTCCGTGGGTGATGTTCCCTTGTTGAGCGTTGTTCAATGCTTCCATGACACAGAAGTTATGCGCACAGTGTTTAAGGCAACCTGAGCATTTTTGCGGCCGCAAGTCTTCACCGGTAAGCAGCCGTTCGGAAAACTCATTTCGAATGCCGCGCCCCGGTAACCCGACCGGACTTTTCACCAGCACTACATCCTTATCCCCGGCCTTAACCAGATAGTCCTTAAAGGCTTGAGCAGCGCTGCACTCCTTGCTGGCTGCAAATCTTGTACCCATCTGCACCCCATCTGCGCCCAGGCCAAACACCTCAGCAATATCAGTTCCGTCAACCACTCCGCCGGCGCCAACCACCGGAATGTTCACTACCTGCTTAACCTCCGGTAATATCTTACGCATTGATTCCTGGGTGCCAAGATGGCCACCCGCTTCTTTTCCTTCAACAATTACTGCGGCAGCGCCGAGTTTTTCGGACAATCGTGCCAGCTTGGCTGAAGAAACGATCGGCACGACCGGAATACCCGCTTCACGGCCCCAGGTGAACATGTCCCGGGAAAATCCGGCACCAGAAACAATTAGATCGATTTTCTCTTCAATCGCTGTTTTAACTAACTCGGCAAACTCACGTACCGCAAACATAACGTTGACACCGATGATTCCATTACTCAATTGCCGGGCCTTGCGAATTTCGGCCTTTAGTTCCTGTAGCGATAAACCGGTGCCGGCAATCAGTCCAATTCCACCTTCATTGGCCACGGCGGCAGCGAGAGGAGCCAGGGAGAGACGAACGGCCATACCGCCCTGAATAATCGGGACTCTAGCCAACAGGTTTCCGATCCTCAGCTCTGGTAATTTCAAATGTTTTCCCATCCTTACTCTTTTTACTGTTTCCGTAATTTGTATAATTTCTATCTTGTATCGATGCGATTAGTCAGACTACAGGCTAAAACGTACCGAAGCTTATTAAAGAAAGGTCCCGCAGTCATCACTACGGGACTTCCGGGTGTGCTACTGATTTTCTTTGATGTAATTAACCGCATCGCCCACGGTTCGAATCTTTTCAGCATCCTCATCGGGAATATCTAAATCAAACTCTTCCTCCAGGGCCATAATCAATTCTACAATATCTAAAGAGTCCGCGTTTAACTCCTCAAAAGAGGTCTCCAAGGTAACGTCCTCTTCTTCAACCCCTAGCTGGTCGATAATGATGCTTTTTACTTTGTCATCAACTGACATGCTGTTGTCTTCACCTCCTTCCGAAACTAACTACGCTAAGCCATGACCATTCCGCCATCGACATTAATAGTCTGACCTGTTATGTAATCAGCCTCATCTGAGGCTAAAAATACCACTAACTTGGCAACGTCCTCCGGCACGCCGAGACGTCCTAACGGAATTTCCGCCAACATCTTCTCACGAACCTGATCGTTTAACTTCTCTGTCATATCTGTCTGAATAAATCCAGGAGCAATCGCATTAACCGTAATACCCCGCGATCCTAATTCCTTGGCTAAAGATTTGGTAAAGCCGAGGATTCCGGCCTTGGCCGCTGCATAATTAGCCTGCCCGGCATTACCGCTTAAGCCAACTACTGAACTAAGGTTGATTATTTTGCCTGAGCGCTGTTTCATCATCAATTTGCTTACGGCCTTAGTGACCAGGAACACTCCTCTTAGGTTGGTGTTCAACACCGCATCCCAGTCCGTCTCTTTCATCCGCAGCAGCAAACCGTCTCGCGTAATTCCGGCATTATTGACCAGTATGTCCACTCTACCATACCGTTCAATCACTAGGCTAATCATTTTTTCCACATCGGCAGCTTCACTTACGTCGGCCTGAACTGCTACTGCCTGACCGCCCTGGGCTTGAATAAGGTTGACCACTTCCTCGGCCTTGGCCGCATTTCCGGCATAATTAACGGCCACCTTGACTCCCTGAGCAGCCAAAGCTAATGCTGTTGCCCTGCCTAAACCCCGCGAAGCGCCTGTAATGATGGCTACTTTTTCCTTCAGCATCATTTTATCGACTCTCCTCCAAATATGCAAGGAACTTTTCCAGGGAAGCGACATCCTCGACGCCAAATACCTTAACATTAGGAATAATTTTCTTAATTAACCCGGCTAAAACCTTACCCGGTCCGACTTCGACAAAAACAGTCGTTCCATCCGCGGCTAACCGTCGGATACACTCTTCCCAACGCACTGAGGAGCTAACCTGCTGAATTAGGCTTGTCGTTACACGTTCCCTAGTTTTGACATATTCCGCATTTATATTCGCAATCAGGGGAAGCTCCGGATCGTTTATTTTAACCGACAAAAGCGCTTCACCCAGCCGCTCTCCGGCCTGGATCATTAAGCTGGAGTGAAACGGCCCGCTTACCTGAAGCAGAATTCCCCGTTTAGCACCTGCCTCTTTGCATAAGTCGATTGCCTTTTTCACCGCGCCTAACTGCCCGGAAATAACAACCTGGCCCGGGCAATTATAGTTGGCTACCTCGACGATTCCGTGACAGGAAGCTTTAACACACGCAGCCCGAACCTGCTCGCTGTCCAGGCCAAGAATGGCCGCCATCGCCCCGTCGGGCGGCGAGGCCTCCTGCATCAACTGGCCTCTTTCCCGCACCAGTTTCACAGCGTCCTGAAACGAAAATGTACCGGCAGCAACATGGGCGCTGTACTCTCCGAGACTGTGACCGGCAACGAATTCCGGTTTGACACCCTTTGACTCCAACACCCGTAGGCTGGCGATGCTTGCGGTCAGAATTGCCGGTTGGGTTACGGCGGTTTGTTTTAAAGCATCCTCAGGCCCGTTATTGATAATGTCGACAAACTCTTGCCCTAGCACAGCGGCTGCCTGGGCAAAAACCTCAGCGGCCGGTGCATAGTTCTGGGCCAACTCCCTGCCCATCCCGACATATTGAGAGCCCTGTCCGGGAAACACAAAAGCTGTTTTGCTCACTCTCGTCCCTCCCTACAGGCTAATCCGTTTTGCGAGATCATTCAGGATTGTTTCGGCCCCGCCGATAATATCCTGGATAATGGCCGTCGCCGGTTCCTCACGGGAAACCCATCCGGCAATCTGTCCGGCCATAACCGACCCAAGTGCAGTATCGCCTTCGACCATGGCCAAGCGCATTTTCCCTACGCCCAATTTTTCCAGTTCTTCGGCAGGAACCCCCTGCCTCTCTTTTTCCGTAAGCTCACGTGTAAATTTATTTTCCAAACAGCGTACCGGGTGCCCTGTCACTCTACCTGTTACCACCGTATCCCGGTCCTTAGCCTTAATAATTGCTGCCTTAACCATAGGCGAAACTGTACATTCAGAGGCACACATAAATCTTGTTCCCATCTGGACACCCACTGCCCCGAGCGCTAAAGCCGCTACCAGTCCCCTGCCGTCAGCAATGCCCCCTGCGGCAATCACCGGAATCTTTACCGCATCGACAACTTGTGCTACTAACGGTAGTGTGCCAATTTCCCCAACATGACCGCCAGACTCACAGCCCTCAGCGACGAGTGCATCTACGCCTTGCTTCTCTAACCGCTTCGCCAGCGCAACGGAAGCTACTACCGGAATAGTTTTTGTACCGGCTTCTTTCAGGCTCGGAATATATTTCCCAGGGTTGCCCGCACCTGTCGTGATTACCGGTACTTTTTCGTCAATAATCACTTGGATAACATCATCAACAAATGGAGACATCAACATGACGTTAACACCAAATGGCTTATCTGTAGCTCGTTTAACTTTACGAATCTCGCCGCGAAGCCAATCAGCCGGTGCAGTGCCTGAGCCAATAATCCCAAGGCCACCTGCCTCGGAGACCGCAGCCGCAAGTTCTGCCGTAGCAACCCAGGCCATTCCCCCTTGGAAAATAGGGTACTCAATACCTACCAGATCACAGAGAACGGTTTTAAACATCAGCTTTCCTCCTTTGACGGAAACCATTTTAATGCGCAGGCCCCCCAGGTTAACCCTGCCCCAAAGCCGACCATAAGCAGCGTCGCACCGTCTTTTATCTTGCCGGCTTGAAGCGCTTCATCTAAAGCAACCGGAATGGAAGCCGCCGACATATTACCGTAACGGTCCACATTGACCAGCACCTTGTCCCGGTCAATATCCAAGCGTTTCATCGCCGACTCGATAATCCGCAGGTTTGCTTGGTGCGGAACAAGTATATCGACATCGCTGGCACTTAAGCCGGCCTTGTCCAGGCAACGAGCGGAAGCTTCCGCCATGATGCGCACCGCAAACTTAAATACTTCGCTCCCAGCCATTTTGATATAGTGTTGACGTCCCCGGACCGTTTCCTCACTTGCCGGGAAACGCGAACCGCCGCCAGGCAGCACCAAGAGCTTTTCTTCATCACCCTGAGAACCGAGTTCAAACGCCAGAATACCTTTTCCCGCTTCAGCCGGCGTCAAGACAGCGGCACCTGCGCCATCACCAAACAGTATGCAGGTACTGCGATCGGTAAAATCGGTGATCTTACTCAATGTATCAGCGCCAATGATCAGGACCTTGTCATACATCCCGCTGGCAATAAAGCGGCTTCCGGTCGCCAGAGCATAGATAAATCCTGCGCAGCCTACCGACAAGTCAAAAGCTGCCGCTTTAACTGCACCTAAGCGGGCTTGAACCAAGCAAGCTGTAGCCGGGAAAGAGTAATCCGGGGTCACCGTGGCAACGATGATTAAATCCAAATCCTCCGCCTTAACTTTTGCATTGGCCAACGCCCGGCGGGCTGCTTCCATACAAAGATCAGAAGTAGTAGTTCCTTCATCGACTTTACGTCTTTCCCGAATTCCCGTGCGGGTAACAATCCATTCATCATTGGTATCGACCATTTTTTCCATATCTGCATTAGTCAACACGTTTTTCGGGACAAAAGTACCGATACCCGCGATTCCTACACTTCGTACATCCATTAGTTATCTCTTCCTTTCCGGTAAATGTGTTTGAATTGCCTCTATATACCGGCTTTGCACGCATTCACCTGCAACCCGAATCGCATTTCTGATTGCCTTGGCCTTTGAACTGCCATGGCAGACAATACTAACGCCGTTTACCCCCAGCAAAGGAGAACCGCCGTATTCCGCATAGTCCATTCCATGAGCGATTTCCTTCAAACCTGGTTTCACCAAAGCAGCCCCCAGTTTGCGGGAAAAGCTTGAGGTGATTTTGTCCTTGATCATCCCAAACATGCTTACGGCCAAACCTTCGGCAAACTTAAGCAATACATTACCGACAAATCCGTCACAGACGATAACATCGGCTTTACCCCTGGGGACTTCACGGCCCTCAATATTACCTGTAAAATTAAACGGTCCGGCCTTCAAAAGTTCATGCGCAGCCAGATACAATTCGCTCCCTTTAGTCTCTTCACTGCCGATATTAAGTAAGGCCACCCGCGGGTTGCTTATTTTTAGGATTTTCTCCGCGTAGATGCTCCCCATCAACGCATATTGAAATAGATGAGCTGGTTTTGCATCCGCGTTGGCGCCTGCATCCAATAATAATTTGCCGCCACGCGCTGTCGGCAGAACAGTAGCAATGCCCGGACGCTCAATCCCCTTAATTCTTCCAAGGCCAAGCAGCGCTGCCGCCATCTGAGCCCCGGTACTTCCGGCTGAAACAACCGCATCGGCCTCGCCTTGTTTGACCAGGCGCGTGGCTACTACGATCGAGGCGTCCTTTTTACTTTTTACCGCTCCCGCCGGATGTTCATCCATCGCAATTACTTCCAGAGCCGGGTGGACTGAAACATTGGCCGGAAGACTACTGTTCACTGCTTGAATTGCCGCTGGTTGTCCAACCAGGATAACCTCTATCTCAGGGTCGGCCTGAGCAGCCTGAATTGCACCCTGAACAATTTCACCAGGGGCAAAGTCTCCGCCCATTGCATCAACCGCGATCCTCATCCGGCAGTCCCTCCTCTAAACCTTTGGCAAAAATAATAAACTCACCGTTAAAAACTTCTTCCGTGTTAACAGAAGAATGTACCGTTACAAACACCCGATTCCCTTTCAATCCGGTAACCTTAGCCTTGGCAATAACCTTCTCATTGAGGCCGACCGGGCGCAAGAATTTCACATTGGCCATCGCGGTTAACGCCACATCCGCATCGATAACGGCAACGGCAAGGGAGTTAGCCTGAGCAAACAAATGGTGCCCCCTGGCGATCTTTGTTTTAGCTAAAACCATTTCCGCGCTAATTTCCAATGTTGAAATTGCCTGTTGCCCCAATTCTAAATCCAGCAGTTCTCCTACCAGCTCACCGCCGCTGATTGACTTCAGCTTGGCGGTAGCTCCTTCGGCTACCTGCTTAACCCGCTCACGTAATTCTGGAATTCCC
This sequence comes from Desulfobacteria bacterium, assembly GCA_036260765.1. GTDB lineage: Bacteria > Bacillota > Desulfitobacteriia > Desulfitobacteriales > JAJXUE01 > DATAMA01. The sequence continues at coordinate 13,417 of DATAMA010000051.1, forward strand.
AGGATTATTCTATCCAATCGGATAGTCTGAATGCTAACCGCAAGTTTTTCCGCCAATTCTCCATCGGTAAGAAAAGGGTTATTGCTTAGTAGCTCGCGTAGTGTCTCCTGCCTGATAAATTTTTTAGATGCCCTTGCCATTGTTGGTTCCCCTTGGCTTTTTTACACCAGATATTAGTACCAGGTGCTAATGTAAGTATAACGGTTAACCCGGACCGTTGCAAGAGCAAAAAAAGAATAACCATTAATTTCGGTTATTCTTTCCTCGCTTCGGTCAGATTATTGACCTATTCAACTTCAACGCTGACAACTTCTTTGCCTTTGTAAAATCCACACTCAGGACAAACACGGTGCGGCATCATCGGTTTATGACATTGGGGGCATTCGATAAAACCGGGAGCTTCAAGCTTCCACATCGCCCGCCGTTTACGTACGCGAGATTTGGATTGTCGATGTTGGGGTACACCCATTCAATTACACCCCCTTCGTAAAATCAAAAAGTTTAGGAATCACTTTTAAGTAACTTGGCCAGATCAGCAAGCCGCGGGTCTATTTCCTGAACATTGCACCCACACGCACCTAAATTCAAGTTCTTACCGCATTTAGGGCAAAGACCTTGGCATGTTTCTGAACACAAAGGTTTCATTGGCGTTGCCAAGACAATCTGTTCTCGAACCATTTCCGTCAAATCGACAGTATCTGTATTTAAGACCAGATAATTTTCGTCTTCTTCAGCCTCTGGGTGATCCGATAGGTAGGATTGCAACTCTGAGACGTAACACATCTCCTGTTCAAATTCCCCATCCGCCGGTAAAATGATTGTTTCCAGGCAGCGACTGCAATCGCACTTAACCCGGGAATGAATAACCCCTGTAATCAGTAGGGCGTTCCCGAGGTTCGTCACCTTTACGACAACTTCTACCGGCCCAGTGAATTCCAGCAGTTCGCCGCCGATATCCAACGGTGCCAACTTTTCCTGAAATTCAAAGGTTTCGCTTGCGCCAAAGGTTTTGCGCACTTTAGCGACATTGATTAACACATTATCACCTCGATGCACAAAACCCATTATAATCGTTAAAAATGCGGTTTGTCAAGAAATTGGTTTATGCTTCACCGACAATTTCTGCCGTATCTTTGGCAATCATCAGTTCTTCATCAGTCGGAATAATCAAAAGACGAGTCTTAGATTCCGCCGTCGCAATATCAATTTCTTCGCCGCGGACTTTATTTTTTTCGGGATCAATTTCCGCACCAAGATAGCTAAGGTTTTTGACAATCGCCTCGCGCATCCAGGCGGCGTTTTCACCGATGCCGGCAGTAAAAACAATTGCATCAACCCCGTTTAGTACAGCCGCAAACGAGCCAACGGTTTTTATCACACTGTGGATAAACACATCAATCGCCAATCGTGCACGGTAATTTTTTTCAGCGGCGGCCTGCAGGTCACGAAAATCGCTGCTGATCCCGGATACCCCCATCACACCGCTCTTTTTATTCATTACCGTATCGACCTGGTCAGGCGTAAACCCTTCCTTTTTCATTAACAGTGGGATGATAGCCGGGTCAATACTGCCGCATCTCGTCCCCATCACTAAACCCTCAAGCGGGGTAAGTCCCATCGAGGTGTCGATCACCTTGCCGCTTTTGACCGCTGCCAAGGAAGATCCATTGCCGAGATGACAGGTGATAATTTTCGATTCATCCCGAGCTATTCCCATCTTCTCCAACATTTCAACTGCCCGCATCGTTACATACCGATGGGAAGTGCCGTGGAATCCGTAACGGCGAATCCCATACTTTTCATAATATTCGTAGGGCAAACCGTAGATATAAGCTGCAGGCGGCATAGTTTGGTGGAAAGCGGTGTCAAATACAGCGACGTTGGGAGTTCCTGGCATTAACTTTTGGCAGGCTTCAATTCCCATGATATTAGCCGGGTTATGTAAAGGTCCAAGTTCTACACACTCATAAACGGCTTTCATCACATCGTCATCAACCAGGCAAGAAGCGGTAAACTTCTCTCCACCGTGCAGCACGCGATGACCTACGGCCCGAATCTCGCTCAAGCTGCTGATCACGCCATGTTCCGGATCAGCTAACACATTTAGGACCATGGAAATGGCCTCACGGTGTGAGGGTAGATCCTGTTCAAAGACTTTTTTCTCCCCATCATGTTGATGTGTTAATGTCGAACCCGGGATTCCGATGCGTTCTGCCAAGCCCTTGGCTAACACTGTTTGGTCAGCCATATTAAACAACTGGTATTTTAGTGAAGAACTTCCGCAGTTAATGACTAATATTTTCACGAAAAAATCCTCCCCTTATGTACTTCTTTCAGAGGCAGAGCGCACGCTTTATCTCAGGAATGCTCTTTAGAGCAGCTTCTCTTCCCAACCGCACTGCTTCTCCCGCCAATTCGAATTTAAATGATCCGATATGACCTACTTCCGGTTCGATTAGTATGTCAGCCTCGAGCGCAGTACGGTTAAAGATCTCCTCTTCCATTATTTCAACCGACTGCATCATCACGTCGAGGATGTTATTTATTTTTACTTCCCTACCGTTTTTTACATTTACGCCAATCACACAATCGGCTCCACACTGTTTCGCAGCCCTGACCGGTAAACGTTCCTTGACAGCACCGTCAACGAGAACCATGCCCTGATAACGGTATGGGGTAAATACCCCCGGAATGGAGATACTTGCCCGTACAGCCGGAGCAATTTTGCCTTCTGTAAACACTACCTGTTTCCCGTGCTCCAAATCTGTTGCTACAATCGCCAAGGTTTTAGGTGTTTCCTCAAACGTCATATTCTTAGTTAACAACCTGATTAGTTCAAGAATCCTTTCACCTTTAACAAAACCGTTTTTCGGGACAACAAGGTCCGTGAGCTGTTTGATTACCGGGTACGTAGTAATTAGTTTCTCCGTAATGTACAGATCTACTCCGGTTGCATACAGGGCGCCGAAAATCGCTCCGGCACTGCAACCGACAACTACGTCTATGGGCAACCCCTCTTCTTCAAAGACCTGTAGAACACCTAAATGGGCAATTCCCCTCGCCGATCCTGCGCCAAGAACTATACCGACATGCGGCCTGTTCAAAACCCCCACCCCACTCAACCGGCAGCTCTGCTCTAACCCATCAGGTCTAGAAAAAGACAATAAAAAATATAAATTAACTAAAAGTCTGGAGAACAGGTATGACCAAAATCCGTCAAAATCAGGGGTTAGCCATCCTTAAAACAGCCGGTATTATTACCATTGCCCTGGCAATGATCAGATTCCCCCAGGACGTGTTGTCCGCCGCTGCAGACGGAATCAGTGTCTGGGCCAAATACGTCGTTCCCTCGCTCCTCCCCTTTTTCATTCTCTCCGAACTATTAATAGGCGTTGGTTTCGTTCATTTATTGGGAGTACTGTTCGAACCCGTAATGCGCCCGATCTTCCGGTTGCCGGGGAGTGCCGCGTTTGTCATGGCCATGGGGTTTCTTTCCGGTCCTCCAATCAGTGCAATCCTGACCGCAAAATTGCGGCGCAGTGAATTGCTAAGCCGCCTGGAAGCCGAGCGGTTAATCAGTTTTACCAATAACGCCAGTCCCGGGTTCGTTTTGGGAGCAGTCTCCGCCGGCATGTTCGCCAACCCAGCGTTAGGCGTCGTTCTTGCTTTTTCCGGCTATTTGGCTAATTTGCTTCTCGGCATTGGCCTCCGTTTTTATGGTCGTGAGGATTCTCCTACTGTCCAAGCACCAGGGGGTTCAAGCATCTGGCGGCGCGCCTTTCGGGCGATGTACCGTACTCAGGTTAAAGACAGCAGGCCGTTTGGGCAACTGATTGGCGACTCGATTCGTACCTCAATCAATACTATTCTGACAGTCGGCGGATTTATCTTATTTTTTTCCGTACTATTACGACTGCTCGCGCAGCTCGGTATTCTCCATTCATTGAGCCAACTGCTGGCTATTGTCCTTAGTCCTCTAGGCTTGCATAATTCGCTTTACCCGGCCATTTCCAACGGTTTGTTTGAGATGACCCTTGGAACGAAATCGGCGAGCCAGTCGGTTGCTCCGCTTAATCAGCAAATCATCTTGGTTTCTTCACTCATGGCCTGGAGCGGAATCTCAGTACACGCTCAAGTCGCTAGCTTTATTAGCGGCACTGATATTCGCCTCACCCCCTTCGTCATCGCTAGAACTGCCCAAGCCGGTTTAGCTGCAATTATTACCGCAGTGTGTTTAGACTACCCGGGGCTTGTTCCGGTTTTTCAGACCGTTGGAACGGGTATAAAGCCTTGGCGGACCGAGATCATAGCTTTAGCGTTGGCAACTATCGTATCTATCTTTGCTACCTTGGCTGTCATCATGGTTTTCCTGCTGCTCACAATGGCCAAGGTCGGCTTTATTCGTTTAGTAAAACACCTGTTTCGTAAATTATAAGCTTTATGTTTTTACCTTAAAAATCTAAAAGACAAGTCCGCAGTCTAACAATTAATCCTTCATCTATTATTCTATCTGATTTTTCTTAAATTTCAATCAAATATTGGTAAGCTAACAAAAAAACCGCCTGAGCGGTATTTTATGCGGCGCAAGCGGTCAAAAGTAATTTGTTAGCAGGTAGGCTCGCCGAAACTTGCCAAGAGGCAGCCACTACTCCCTGTTATCCGGCGCAGTCCTGGCCAATTCTTCTCTGTCGCGTTTCAATCTATCAGCAACGTTAAGCAAAGAACCCTCTATTTTACCTAACACATCGTCAGCATAAGCCCTCGCCCCATTACGAATCTCCCCGGCGACCTGCTTTGCCTGTCCAACAATTTCCTCTGCCTGTTCTTGTGCTAAGCGTACAACTTCCGATTCTTCCACTAATTTTGACAAATAAGTACGACCTTGTTCAACCAATTTATCTGATTCAGCGCGGGCATCTTCTAAAATTCTTTCTCGTTCTTTTGTGACCCATTTAGCCTGATTCAATTCCTCTGGTAACGCTGCCCGGACCTTGTCAATTAACTCAAGGATCGCTTCATCGTCTACCAGCACTTTACCGGTCATCGGGATTTTTGCGCCCCGGTCAACGATATCCTCTAATTCCTCAAGTATCGATAAAATATCCACTAGCGACTTCCCCCTGTTTCAGCTGGCTGGTAATACCAAATCGTCGTATCTCCATACACAACTCTTTTGTGCAAATTTATTATACCTATTTCGACGGGAATTTCTTCTTCCCTGCTTGTTTCGGCAATTATTACCGCATCTGGGGTCAAATAATTTTTGTCAGCCAAAATTTCCAGGCTGGCAAGAGCTAACCCGCGTCTGTATGGCGGATCTACAAAAATTATATCGAATCTTTCTCCGACCAAATCGCGTAATGCGCTAAAGGCATTACGTTTAAGCAATCTGGTTTTATCGTTAAAGGCAGTCAATACAATGTTCTCAGCAATTACCCGGCATGCTTGCGGGCTGTTTTCAACCAAAACAGCCGAATCAGCTCCACGGCTTAAAGCCTCAAGAGCGAGTGCACCTGACCCGGCAAATAGGTCAAGTATTTTGCTGCCTAATATCTTTGCCCCTAACACGTTAAAAATAGCACCTTTTATTTTATCCGCAGTTGGACGGGTATTTAAACCAGGTAAGGTCTTTAATTTGCGTCCACGGGCGCTTCCTGTGATAATTCGCACTTGTTTACCTTTCTAATATAGCCTCTTTATCTATTGATAATCTTAGATAAATATTGCCAAACATGGTTCAAATTATATCACTTATTCCGTCTGGTTACGAATATTGGCGCTTTGAGCAGCAGATAATATTGATGAAACTTCTCTTAACAGGGAATGTTTTAATGAAGAACAGGTAACAGCATTCTAAAACTTCCCCCATTAGCTCTTCCTCCGGTTTCTCCTCTCCTAATTTTGCCGGTTCGGCCAATACCGGTAATTCTCAACGCAAGTCCATTTATACTTGCGTTCTTTTTATTATTTGGTCACTTCTTAATACGCATAAATTCAATTCAATTGGACAATGTAATGTATTGACAGAATCCTTAGGAAGGGAGGCCCTCCGATGGGAAAAGCTGATCTTTACCGGGACCTGAATATTTACCTTGACATGGTTGTCGAAGCACATGAAATATTGCGTGGAACCAGTGGCACGGAAATTCCCGGGGTTCGTATGCGCGAAACCACTTCACCGCATGCGGTCGTAACGACAATTGAAATTCTTGATGAGCAGGGCGAACAGTATATGGGCAAACCAAGGGGTAACTACGTAACTATTGATGCCCCCTCTGTGCGCGAAAATAACCGTGACGTACACAAAGAAATTGGCTTACTGCTGGGGGAAACCCTGCAGCAGATTTTAAGCCTGGGCCCGGATGACAGCGTATTGCTTGTTGGCTTGGGTAACTGGAATGCCACTCCTGACGCACTTGGTCCCCGCGTAGTTGATTCCACCCTAGTTACCCGTCATTTACACAATTATTGCCCTGATGAACTAAGAGGAGGCCTGCGATCGGTGAGCGCTATTGCCCCGGGTGTCTTGGGCCTGACCGGTATTGAAACAGCCGAGATCATTAACGGAGTAGCAAGCAAAATCAAACCGGATGTTGTCATCGCGATTGATGCCCTGGCTGCAAGCTCTCTGGACCGGATCGCGACAAGCATCCAAATTTCTGACACTGGGATCAATCCAGGCTCAGGCGTCGGGAATCAGCGTGCGGGCATCAACGAAGAATCTATTGGTTGCCGGGTCATTGCTATTGGCATACCAACGGTAGTCAATGCTGCTGTAATCGCCCACAATGTCGTTGAAGCTCTATTTGACGAACTAAAAACGAGTCCTACGCTTTACCGTTTATATAAAAACATTAATACGGCAACTATTGAAGATGTAATTTCTTCAGTATTATCGCCATATAAAGAAAATTTAATGGTTACCCCAAAAGACATTGACGACCTCATTGACCGAATGTCCAGAATAGTGGCCGGTGGAATCGCGCAAGCGCTTCACCCGGCAGTTGGCCCTGACGAATTTGATGAATATCTAGCCTAATATGATACGCTTAAAATCGGGCTGGCCTAATGATTTTAGGCCAGCCCGATCGAGTCTATTCTCCTGTTTTTTTCAGGTCATTGGTAGTGCTTTGCGGGCCCTTTTTTAAATCAAGTGCAATTTCTTCCGCTACCTCATACTTAAATTGTTCTAATTCCGGTGTCAGGGAGAATTCGGGTTTTCTCCGGTTTGGCATCAAATTACCTCCTTTAGCATTAAAGAAGTTTAATTCTAACCGTAGTTTCACCGAAAAGGAGATTTATTTACTAGGTTGTTAATGGGGTTACAGTAAAAGATTTAAATGAATTTGTCATTCGTTAAACATTTTCTTATAATAAAAGTCGCCAGTTATAGATAACAGGAGATTGGCAACGTCATAATTTTAAATGTTAGACTTATTAATTTCAAGCAGAAGGCAAAAGGTGAATTACATGAAAAAACATACCACAGATGCAGCTAAAATGATGCGGGCTTTGCGTGCCGAACGCCGCGCCGCCGGCCTATGTCCTTATTGTGGCGAAAAAAACGACCGTCCCGGAAAATACTACTGTACCAACTGTGCTCAACGTCACAATGAAAAGAAGGCTGAATGGATCGAAAATCGATTGGTTTCACATATTTGCCCTAAATGTGGCGGGGAATTGGATCGGGAAGGGTTCACCTGCAGCAAATGTAAACAGAAAAATTCACTTGCCGTGGCCGAGATTAAAAATCGCTATATGCAGCAGGGCCTTTGCCAACGTTGCGGTAAAGCGCGTCCGAAACCTGGAGTCAAGTATTGTGAACAGTGTGCAGCGCGTGACAAGGAAACCCGTCGGCTGAGAAGGCTAAAGGAGAACCAAGTTAAGCAGGGAGACACATCACGGTCAACTGTTCGTTTCTAGCCTCTGACAAAACGTTCTGCCCCAAACTTTTTGTCCGCTTCGGCTAAAATTTGCTCATTTCCCGGCATCTCAATTAATTTTGCCGCCAAAGCGCCTGCTTCGTCCAAAAGCGGACCGTCATGAATAATATCGGCAATTTTTAATTCTGGGAGTCCATGTTGCCTCGTACCAAAAAATTCTCCCGGGCCACGTAGTTTTAAATCTTCTTCGGCAATCTTAAACCCGTCATTAGTGGCGCACATAATCCCCAGACGCCGTCTAATCTCGTCATTATCAGCGTTACCCACCAATATACAATAGGATTGGTAAGATCCGCGTCCTACCCTGCCGCGCAGTTGGTGGAGTTGTGCCAGTCCAAACCGTTCGGCGCTCTCGATCACCATCACGCTGGCATTGGGTACATTAACCCCGACCTCAATAACGGTTGTGGATACGATGATCTTAATTTGATTCTCACGGAAGCCATTAATTACGGCTTCCTTTTCTTGTTTTCTCATCCTCCCGTGCAGCAAGCCAACCTGTTCATGGGGAAATCGGCCGGCAATGACCTGGGCCAGTTCTGTTGCAGCCCGCAGATCAAGAACCTCAGATTCTTTAACCAGGGGACAGACGACATAGATTTGGCGTCCTTTGGCAATTTCCTGTTCCATAAAACGGTAGAGCTTTTGCCGGTTCTTTTCGCTGATGTGGCAGGTTTTTATTTCCTTGCGCCCAGGTGGAAGTTCGTCGATTACCGAAAGGCTTAAATCGCCATATACAGTCAAGGCAAGGGTTCGTGGGATTGGAGTAGCGGTCATAATTAAAACGTGCGGGTTCTCACCTTTGGCCTGGAGATTCGCCCGCTGACGCACCCCAAACCGGTGTTGTTCATCCGTAACCGCGAGGCCCAATGCCTTAAACGCCACCGTTTCTTGCACAAGAGCATGAGTTCCAACTAAGACCTGGCATTCTCCTAGTGCTGTCCGACGCAGCACCTCTTCACGTTCCCGCTTACTTCTACTTCCAGTCAGTAGTTCTACATTCAGTCCGAGCGGCTGAAAGGCCTGCCTTAAAGCTAAATAGTGCTGTTCAGCCAGGATCTCGGTTGGTGCCATCATTGCCCCTTGGTAACCAGATTCGATCGCCAGCAGCAAGGCCATCGCCGCAACTACCGTTTTGCCTGAGCCAACATCTCCCTGTACCAAGCGGGCCATCGGATGAGGCCGCGCCATGTCCCGGAAGACTTCCCGAATAACCCTTACCTGGGCACCGGTAAGGGTGAACGGCAGGTTTTTCCTCAGTCTGGAAACCAGGGAACCAGGCGAACCCATCGGTATCCCGTGAACCTCGTCTTTCTTGCCTTTTATCCTCTGTATGCCTAGTTGGAGCAAGACAAATTCTTCAAATACCAGTCGTCTTCTGGCCGCCTCTTTTTGCGCAAAATCGGTCGGAAAGTGGATTTGCCGGTAGGCATCAGCCCGCCGGGGAAAGTGGTAACGGTTTAGGACATCTTCGGGCAGAAATTCCGGCATCAACCGCTCCACGTGTTCCAAGGCATAACCGACGAGGAGCTTGATCTGTTTTGAAGTGAGATTTTCCGTTGCACCGTACACCGGTACAATGCCCGGTTGGTAGTCTCCCGCCCCGGCAAGCTCATAATCGCTGACCATTAACTCGGTAGAACCAAACCGCCGCTCGACCTTGCCGGTAACGACAACCTCAATGCCCCGCGGCAGTTGTTTTAGAACGTAGGGGTTATTGAACCAGACCGCTGTCAACGTCCCTGAACCGTCAGACAAGTCCAGCTTAATGATTTTGAGACCTCTCCGCGGCTTGAGTTCTTGCTGACTAATCACTCTGGCTTTAACTGTTTCCACTTCTCCACTGCAGACTTGGTTTATTTTCTTGACATTACGCCGGTCTTCGTACCGTTTTGGAAAGTGGTTTAACAGATCTTCTACGGTAAAGATACCTAGGCGTTGCAGTGTTTTTGCCCGTTTAGGGCCAATTGTCTTGAGAAACTGAATTGGCAGATTGTTACCGCGGGCACTTGGAACCTCCTGTTTGGTTTTCTTTCGCTCCGCTGGCCGATCTGCTGGACCATCAGCCTGGTCAGACGCGCGCGGAGCCTTGGCATCTGCCGGATTTAGTCCTGCTTGCAATTTGTTGACTAAGTTGGCAATTTCCTCGAGTGCCGGTTGCCGCTGCCGGTTCAGATATTCCGGATAAGCTTGAGCCAATTCTCTAAGCCGCGTAAATGTTTGCCGGTATTCCGGCTGATCAACGCTGAAGCGGCGCGACAGAGTATCCACTGTGGACAACAAGTATTTAGCAAATCCACCTAGTACGCCCGAGTCTGTCCACTTATTACGCCGTTCCGCCCGAATAGCCTTCTGTAACATTTCCAACAAACTCAGAGAGTTAGCCATCTAATCACCTCATTTTCAGTCAATTCTCCTTTTAGACTGTGCATTTCTTCGCTGGAAAGAGTCCTAAACTATTTTAAAAAGGTTTCTTTTAGGTTTAAGGCTGTAGGAGTTATTGCCAAGCCGCCTTGCGCTGTTTCTTTCAAGCCGCAAGGCATCACGTTGCCGATCTGGTTCATTGCCCAGATAACTTCATCAAGGGGAATCTTACTTTCAATTTCCGCTAAAGCCATTTCCGCCGCAGCAAGGGCATTGGCCGCCGCTATTGCATTCCGTTTGACACACGGTACTTCTACCAACCCGGCAACCGGATCACAGACCAAGCCGAGCATCGATTTAAGGGCTATTGCACCGGCATCGGCTGCCTGACGCGGACTACCCCCGGCAAGCTCTACTGCGGCAACAGCAGCCATACAGGCAGCCGCGCCGCATTCCGCCTGACAGCCGCCCTGCGCCCCGGAAATTGAGGCGGCAGTGGCGATCACAATCCCTACTCCGGCCGCAGCGAACAGGGCTTCCACGAGTTGCTCCTCACTTGCCCCGACCTCTTCAGCTGTCGTTAGCAACACTCCCGGCAATATCCCGCAAGAACCGGCAGTTGGCGCGGCGACAATTTTCCCCATACCCGCGTTGACTTCTGCCACAGCCAACGCTCGGGAAATAGTCCGGGCAAGCACATCTCCGCCGACTGTTTTACCGGTCCTTCGTCTGTCTTCAAGCCGTTTAGCGTCACCTCCGACCAAACCGCTGGCTGAGCGCCTTTGACCGGTTAACCCTTCTTCAACTGCATGCCGCATTACCTGAAGGTTCTCTGACATTTTCCCGCGTAGTTCCTGTTCAGTTGTTTCTAATTCCTGACACTGCAGCCTGATTGTCAACCGACCAAGTGACTCATTAGCCTCCTCTGACTGCGCAACCAATTCCTGTATCGTCAATCCTTTGGTCATCCGGAGTACCTCCCTACTTATTGGTTTAAGCTACGGGCTTGGCGGCAATAGCCTGAATTACCGGGTGCAGACGGTTAATTAAATCCAACACCGCACTTTCCACCTGTTCATCCGTTTCGATTACGGCCAAAGCCTGTGCTCCTTTGCGGTCCCGAAACACACGCATCTGGGCGATGTTAACCTGGGTAGCTGCGAGCAGGGAGCAAATCTGTGCCAGTACCCCAGGTTGGTCCTGATGTACGGTGATCAAGGTATTGTACTCCCCCGTTAGTTCTACCGGAAAATCATCGATTTCATTTACCAATATTTTACCACCGCCGACAGAAGAACCGGTTACCGTTACTTGGCGTCCTGTTCTCCCCACTAGTTCAAACCGTACACTATTCGGGTGAACGTCGCCTAAATCGGCAGAAATATATTGAATCTCGATTCCGGCTTCATGAGCTAATTCATTCGCACAGGGAATCCGCTCGTCCGCAGTCGACATTCCCAACAGTCCTGCGGTTAAGGCCAGGTTTGTGCCATGACCTTTAAAAGTTTCGGCAAACGAACCGTGCAACAACATTTTCACTTTTGCAGGTTCCTCATTCAGGATAATTCGAGCCATTTGTCCCAGCCGTACCGCACCCGCTGTATGGGAACTGGAAGGCCCGATCATGATTGGGCCGATAATATCAAAGGCTGTATAAGACATCGGTTTTCAGCCAACTCCTTTCGAGACACCTGGTGTATGATAAAACCGGCCCCGTAGGACCGGTTAACGCTATTCCAGCTATTGTAGGATGTACTATTCCACACTAATCAGATAGTAGTATAAGGGCTGGCCGCCGCTGTGTACCTCAACTTCAGCGGTAAACTTTTGCTTTAGCGTATTTTCCAGCAGCTTGGCCGTTTGCTCATCAATCTCTTGCCCATAGAAAACTGTAATCAAATCGGCGGAGGAACCACCCATCTTGTCTATTAACTGCACGGTTAAGTCCAGGGCATCGTGGCCGGAGAGGGCAATACGCCCTTCAATCAGCCCGAGCATATCGCCGGATTTGATCGGGACCCCATCGAATTGTGAATTGCGTACGGCGTAGGTTACTTCTCCCGACTTCATGTCACCAAAGCTATGGTCGAGCGCCGTCATGTTTTCGGCAAAAGTGGCCTCAGGATTGAAGGCCAACACTGCCGCAATGCCCTGTGGAATAGACTTGGTTGCTACCACATGGACTTCCTTGTCGACCAGGGTTTGCGCCTGTTGCGCCGCTAAAATAATATTGCCGTTATTCGGGAGTACAAAAATCCGCTTGGCCTTTACCTGTTTAATGGCCGAAACCAAGTCTTCAGTACTGGGATTCATGGTCTGTCCGCCCTGAACAATAGCATCAACGCCAAGGCTGCGAAAGATATCGATTAGTCCTTGTCCGACAGCAACCGCAATAATTCCCATCTCTTTTTCGGCAGTGTTTTGCTGTGCTTCATTTTTTGCCGCATGGGCTCTGGCTTCGCTTTGTTCACGCATGTTGTGAATCTGAACCTGATGTAACGATCCCAGGTTAGTCGCATAATCGAGGATGTGTCCAGGTGAGTTGGTATGGATATGAATTTTTACTACATTTTCCTCGCCGACTACCAGCAAACAGTCTCCATTCCCGATCAGGTCGGCTTTAATCCGCTCTACCTGAAGATTACGGCCCTTTAAAATGAATTCAGTACAGTACTGAAAAACTATCTCGTCACTCGTAATTTCCTGGGTTGCCGGCTGATACTGATTCGCAATTACCGGCATCGATTCAATTTCTTCGTTACCAAGTGAGGCAATCCAGCCTTCAATCACGGTAAGAAATCCTTGGCCCCCCGCGTCTACAACCCCAGCCTCCTTCAAGGTGGGTAACAGTTCAGGTGTTCTGGCCAGTGCTGATTTCCCATGCAGGCGCGCTGCCTCTAAAACCTGAAGAATATCTTTATCCTGTTTAGCCGCCCTCACGGCTGCCTTCGCCGTGTCGCGGGAGACAGTGAGAATAGTACCTTCTACCGGTTTCATTACCGCTTTGTAGGCGGTATCCACACCGGTCTGCAGCGCTAAGGCCAACTCCTTGCCGGTAGCGAACTTTCTGCCTTCAAGTCCCTTGGCAAAACCTCTAAACAGTTGTGACAATATTACGCCGGAATTACCACGGGCCCCCATCAGAGAACCCATGGACGCCGCCGCTGCAACATCTGTTACATTTGGGTTAACCAAGGCACTTACTTCCTTGGCGGCGGATTGCATCGTCAAAGACATGTTGGTTCCGGTATCCCCATCCGGAACCGGGAAAACGTTAAGGGCATCAATTACTTCTTTCTGCCGGTCAAGTGTCCTGCTCCCGCCAATAATCATTTGCCGGAGCTGTTCACCGGTTAATTTCGTTATGATCAAATCAGAATCCCGGTACACAAAAAACCGGGAGTCACCTCCCTTGAGTTAGGCCTATTTCGGAATGCGAACTCCTTCTACATTCACATTGACAGTAGTTACCGGGAGCCCTGTCATGTTTTCTACGGTAAACCGCACCTTGTCAATCACATTATTGGCAACCTCAGATATACGTATTCCATAGCCAACTATTATAAATAAGTCGATCGTTACCTGATTTTCCTCGACTTTCACCTGTACGCCTTTAGATAGGGATTCTCTGCCGAGCAATTCGACAAAGCCATCACTTAGTTTTCGGGAGGCCATTCCAACTAAACCATAGCACTCCACTGCCGCGACCCCGGCTATAGTTGCAATAACCTCTTCCGAAATCTCAATTTTGCCAAGGTTATTGGAAATTTCCTTCCCCACAACATTTTCCCCCTCTAACCAAAATTAGGCACCCTTTCGCTATAAGTTGTGAAAAATCCAGAATTTTATGCAACATCACAAACGATGTCACAAAGCAGTACTATTCGACATTTTCGCCTAAATTCCTGCGTCAACTCGAGTATACAATCTACACACCATACTAGCGAATAACGCGAGATTCCAAAGCGCTCCGAACTGGCGCCAACACGTTGCTACGATAAAAAAACGGGGTAATTATCCCCGCTATGCCAATTCGTTCAGTTCCTTCAGCAGTAGTGTTAAATCAATTTCAAGCGTTTGGGCACATGTTTCAATCGTCTCAAACTCGGACCCAAGACAGTTTACACAGTGCATGCCGTACTTGATGAAAATATCTTTTGACTGTGGCTTTGTCTGCAGCACTTCCAAAATTTGCGTATCCTTGGAAATCAACACAGCCACCTCTTTCATAAAATTACTTCGTAATGTTATCTATTCTACCGACAGGACTTCTATCCTTCTTGATATATTATATAGGAAAATTCTTGCCATCACCATCAATATTTGATAAAATAAAGCAGTGATTTTTTCGAACCCGTTGTTTTTACCTCGCGACGGAGTAGGGTGCAAAGGAGGTTAACACATGGCTAAGGTTTGTGATATTTGCGGCAAAGGCGTAACAACCGGCATTCAGGTCAGCCATTCTCATATTCGTAGCAAACGGACCTGGGTTCCCAACCTGCAAAGAGTACGTGCAATTGTGAACGGTACACCGGTCCGGGTTAAGGTTTGCACCAGATGCTTGCGCTCCGGCAAAGTTCAACGCGCGATTTAGACAATAAGCATGTGAAAAAGCCTTAAGCGTTTAACGCTTAAGGCTTTTTTGTATTTTGGGCAAGGTTACGCGTTTTTTTTATATTTTTACATGGATTAAGTTTAAGCTGCCGGAAACTAATGAAACCGAGGACGTTCCGGGATAGCGGTCGGTACCTTATTGCCCTGCTTCTGAATGTTTTGATCAATATTCCGCTCTTTTTGCGTATCAAATTCAGTAAAAATTCGATCGTGGATTGTAAACGGTTCCTTCGTCCGGGAACTTTTTTTTGCGCCCATCGACTTACCTCCGTCTAGCCGTTGTTGTCAGCTGTAACCTGTCTTTGTCTGTTTACAGTATTGGCCAGGCGCATTTATCCTATTCCGTGTTTTCTTTCGGTGAGGCGATTTTATTATAACTGGCCTTGGTCCTTAACTTGGCGGATCAGCGCCTCCAACTCAGCCCGATTAAAGGTATAGCGTTCATTACAGAAGTGGCAGGTAAGTTCGACGTAACCCTGTGTCTCCAGCATATCTTCGAGTTCCTCGCACCCCATGCTGATTAGAATACGCTCCAGCCTGTCTTTGGAGCAATGGCACGCAAATCTGACCGGGCGCTGTTCATGAATCACCAGCGGTAGGCCTACGGTAATCATCTTTAATATTTGTTCAGCGCTGTTTCCATCCGTTACCAGAGAGCTGACCGGCGGCAAATTTTTGATATTCTGCTCAAGTCGATCAATTGTTTCCGAGCTTGCCCCAGGCATCATTTGTAACAAAAATCCCCCTGCAGCCAGGACTGAATTATCGGTATCGACCAAAACGCCAAGCGCAACTGCCGAAGGGGTTTGTTCGGAATACGTTAAATAATGAGCTATGTCCTCGGCGATCTCACCGGAAACGAGTTCTACGCTTCCGGTATAGGGATCGCCAAAGCCCATGTCCCGGGCAACGTAGAGAAAGCCTTTGCCGACTGCGCCACCGACATCAAGTTTCCCGGCTTCGGTTGGCGGAAGATGAGTGTGCGGTTCCTGCACGTAACCGCGAACAGCACTGCAGGCATCAGCGCTCACAATTACGCCTCCGAGCGGACCGTCGCCCATCACCCGGATTGTCAATGTATCTTCTCCCTTGAGGTTGGTCGCCAGCAATAACCCGGCAGTCAGCGTCCTCCCCAAAGCGGCTGTTGCCGTCGGAAAAGTGTCATGCCGTTTTCGCGCTTCTTCTACAAGGTCGGTCGTAACGGCCGCAACGATCCTCGCCGAACCCCCGGCAACAGTAGCCAGTAATAACTGATCTTTCATGATGCCTCCAATATTAATTTATATTTTTTAAAAATCCATTTTACTTATGGTCTCACCATTGTCGAGCCTGATTATGCGTACTTCCCGATCTTCCAGCACCGCGACGCTAGGCACTTTGCAAGAATAGTTTCCTATTCCCTGGACTTAATTATTAGTAAAAGGCCCGTTTGTACGGTAACTTTGGCCGGAGAGTGTACAATTACGTTGCTGATGCCGTAAGGATTGCCCAGCGTAAACGTTCCGTCTTTTACTTGGTATTTTAGGTTTTCAGTGGTTATTCCGGTTACTTTAGTCGTTAGAGGCAGAAGGGAGACTGTTTCTCCGGGTAACCCATTGATGATTGCTGTGGCATCGGTAAGCGTGATTTCATTGCATTCGTCCCGGATTATGCCCTTAACGCCATTAGTCTGCAAGAAGGCCAATAGCGAAATAGCGCCCAGGCTATGATCCAGGCGGTTTCCGGTAGCCCCCAGGATGATAACTTCGTCTGCCCCCGCCTGAATCGCTGCCTTTAAAGCTATTTTCAGGTCGGTATCATCCTTTTCCACCGGATACTTTTTAATGGGGATGCGCTGATCCCGATAAAAAGCAAGGGCAGACGGATTGATGGAATCAAGGTCACCAATAATTAAGGCGGGACGGTACTTAAGCCGATAGGCATGATTTGTTCCCCCATCGGCGCAGATCAGCAAATCGAGCTGTTGTAATTGTTGTTCCAACCATTGATCACTTGTAACTTGACCGTTAGCCAATACGCCAACTCGCAACGTCTTTTGCATTATACTCCACCCTAAACAACAAAGCCCCCACGCTGGGAGGCTTGGATTACATCAGTATTTTGTCGTTTATTTCGTTGGTTTTGTGTCCGATCTCCCCCCACTTTGTTCGACCGCTCTCGCCTTGGGATCTGATCTGTCGTATCGCGGTTTCAACATTTTCAGCGCCGAAAACCGCTGAGCCGGCAACCAATACCGTTGCGCCCGCTCGAGTCACGGTTGATGCTGTAGCGGCGGAGATTCCACCATCTACCTCAATTTCCGTGTTAAGTCCATACTTTTCAACATGTTTGGCCAAAATATCGATTTTCGGCACGACTGAATGAATAAATTTTTGCCCGCCGAATCCTGGGTTGACCGTCATCAGTAAAACGAGGTCGACATCCTCCAGGACATATTTGATGGCATCAAGCGGCGTAGCCGGATTAAGGGCCACTCCTGCCTTCGCCCCAAGCGCCTTGATCTCTTGCAGTGTTCGATGCAAGTGCCGCGTGGCTTCGGCGTGAACCGTAACTACATCCGCACCCGCCGTGACAAATGCCTCTAAATAGCGTTCCGGTTCTTCAATCATAAGATGTACGTCAAATACTAATTGACTGTGCGGCCGCAGCGCCGCAACGACTAAGGGGCCGATCGTAATATTTGGTACAAAGCGTCCGTCCATCACATCAATATGCAAATATTCGACACCTGCAGCCTCCACCTTGGTCACATCGGACTGAAGGTTATCAAAATTACCTCGCGTTTTTGACAGAAGTTATTGAGCAGGAGAGGAGATTTTGAGATTTGATTAAGTTAGCGCCGTCAATCCTGGCGGCTAATTTTGCTAACCTTCAGTCCGATGTGACCAAGGTGGAGGCTGCAGGTGTCGAATATTTGCATATTGATGTGATGGACGGACGCTTTGTACCAAATATTACGA